>CADBQE010000240.1 GCA_902796695.1 uncultured Lachnospiraceae bacterium | reverse complement strand
GGCCGCGCGGGAATCGCTGCGGCCGTTGTAGACCGTGGTATAAAGCGCGTCCTTTTTGCCGGTAAAGCGGCTCAGGACAAAGGCAAACACGGCGTTGAAGAACGCGTTTGCCGAAAGATGATTCGTTTCCAGGAAGCTCCTGATTCCGGACAGGTCCGCTTCGGAGGTCAGGAGCAGCGTCCCCGCTTCCTCCGGCTGACCCCACACATCCGAGGCCGGCAGCATGTCTTTGTCCGCGTCCGCCAGCAGGCTGTCAAACCAGGCTTTCGCCTCGGCGTAGCGCTTCGTTCCGCGCAGTTTTTCCTCGTCCAGCGCCAGCTCGAAGCCGGTGTAGCTTTCCGTGGTCAGCGGCCGGCCCGCATAGGCTTCGTTCACGTCCTGAATGAAGACGGCCGTGCTGGTGCCGTCGCTGACGGTGTGATGGAAGTCCAGGAAGAGCCAGGCGCCGTCCTCCGTGCGGTAGATGCGCGCGCGGTACAGCGGGCCGCCCACCACGTTAAAGGGCGTGACCAGCGGATCCGGCAGGTGCGGCGTATCGATGACGTCGACCTGCGGGGCCAGGCCGTCGTTCCGCCGGACGCGGAACGTGCCCTGCTCATCCGCAAAGATGACCGCATTCAGATAGGGGTGCGCGGCGATTGCCTGCTCCACCGCCGCTTTCAGGCGGGGGATATCGATTTTTTCGGACAGCTTGAACAGCAGAGGGATATTATAGACCGTGGTGTCCGGATGCAGGCTGCTTTCGATCAGGACGCCCATCTGGGTCTGCGTGAGCGGATAATCCGCCTGCAGCGGATACGCGTCCTGCCTGGTCTGCTTCGCCAGGAAGCTTTCCAGCGCCTTGATCGTGGTGTTCTGCTGCAGATCCTGAATGGAGACCGGCACGCCGAAGGCCTTGTCCAGCAGCATGCTGAGGCGGATCACGCCGATGGAGCTGATGCCCGCTTCCAGGAAGTCCGTCGCGATGCCGAAGTTCCGGTGGCCGATCGCCTCCGCGACGCAGTCGAATATCTTCCGCTGCGTGTCGTTTTCGGGCTGCGGCAGCGAAACGGCGGCTTCCTGCCCGCCGTCGGGCTTGGGCAGGGCGGAGCGGTCCAGCTTGCCGTTGGGGTTAAGCGGCAGGCGCGTCATATGCGTAAAGGAGGCCGGGATCATATACTCCGGCAGCTTGCGGCCCAGCGCTTCGCGGAGCGCCGGCACCGCCATAGGCGCAGCGGATACGTAGTAGGCGGCCAGGAAAGTCGTCCCCTCCGCGTCCGTGTAGTCCTTCACGGCGGCGTCGGAAATGCCTTCCACGCGGCGGAGCTCCGCTTCGATCTCGCCGGGCTCCACGCGCTGGCCGTTGATCTTGACCATCCAGTCCTTGCGGTTTAAATAGACGATGCTGCCGTCCGGCAGGCGGCGGCCCAGGTCCCCGGTGCGCAGCATGCGCGGGAAGCCGTCCTTTTCGCGGAACGGGTTGGGCACGAATACGGCCGCGGTCTCCTCCGGGCGGTTGATGTATCCCAGCGCCAGATGGCCGGTCAGGCAGATCTCGCCTTCCTCCGCCTCCTTGCCGGCTTCGTCCAGCAGATAGACTTTTTCGTCGCCCACGGGCGTGCCCACCGGCGTGTTGTCCCAGGCTTTTTCCACGGGGAAGCAGAGAATGCCGCCGACGCTTTCGGACAGGCCGTAGCTGTTGATGAGCTCATACTGCCCGGCAGCGATCCCCGAAAGGCGCTCGCTCCCCACCATGACGCGCCGCAGCGTCCCGTCCGCCGGCGTGAAGTAGCGCAGGACCTTGGGGCTGATGAAGGTGGCCGTCACCCGGTTTTCCGCCAGAATACCGGCCAGCAGGCGCGGATCCCGCATGGCGGCGAGAGGGATCAGAACGCCGGTCGCCCCCAGCCACAGCGCGGTCAGAAGGCTCTGCAGGCCCGCCACGAAGAAGAACGGCGCGCCGAGGCCGATGATCTCATCGTCCCGCCAGGAAAGGCCTTCCGCCATGCGCCGCGTGCTGCTGCACAAGGCCTGATGATCGATCATGACGCCCTTGGGGGCACCGGTGGAGCCGGAGGTATAGATCAGCACGGCCAGATCCTCCGGAACCGGGCCTTCGCCCGCCTCCAGCGGTTCAAACTTGTCAATGTCGGCG
>CADBQE010000239.1 GCA_902796695.1 uncultured Lachnospiraceae bacterium | reverse complement strand
CCCAGTTTCCGATATGCAGTTTTTTCAGGCAGATCCCCAGGACTTTGATCCGGCACAGGATCTGCGCGCCGATGGCCGCCGCCGTCACATGGATCAGGTGCAGCAGCCAGGTGACGTCCGCCTTGGCTTTCACGCCTTCTAAGACGCGGGCCCGGACGCGGTATCGGATGGGGACCAGACAGATCAGAAGGACCAGAAGGATGATCAGAGCGGTGACGGCGCCCAGAATGATGCCCAGCCATTTCAGGATCCCCAGCAGGATGGTGAGTACGGTACCTATACACTCACCCCCCTCCAGTCCGTGACGGGCTGCGCCGCGAAGTATTCCTTCAGCCGCACGCCGCCGCCCGCCTTCAGGCAGTCGCCCGCCATTTTTTCCAGCAGGGCAAGCGCTTCCGCCCGGTCGGCCGCCAGGGCCAGCACCGTCATTTTCGTCGGATCGAACAGCCTGCCGGTCAGTTCCGAAAGCTTAAACAGGTCCAGCTGGCCTTCCGGATACGGGGAGAGCGTGATCATCCAGCAGGAATCCAGTTTGCCCTTCTTCCCGCTTTCCGCCGCGCGTACGAGCTTTTTGCCCTTTTCGCGGGCTTTTTCTCCCCAGTAGAGTTCCTTCAGCCAGATCATTGCTGTTCCCTGAAAATATCCTTGTTTTTCACTGCGTAGTCGATCAGCGACACGACGGTCAGGATCACGGCGCCCGCCATCAGGACCGCGGCAACGGGGCCTTTGAAGCCCGCCGCGGGGCAGGCCATCAGCCAGATGACCCAGAACATCTGCACGTTGGTCTTGAGCTTCGCGATCCGGCTGGCCGCCAGAACGATCCCTTTTTCCGCCGCGATCAGGCGGATCCCGCTGACCGCGAATTCACGGGCCACGATCACGATCACGGCCCAGACCGGCGCCAGCCCCCATTCGGTCAGGCAGATCAGCACGGAGCAGACCAGCAGCTTGTCCGCGAGAGGGTCCATGAATTTGCCGAAATTGGTGATCTGGTGGTATTTCCGGGCCAGATGACCGTCCAGAAGGTCCGTGAGCGAAGCGATCACGAACAGGCCGCAGGCGATATAGAGCCACAGCGGGTCCGGCCGGCCCAGGCACAGGATCAGCACGATCACCGGGACCATGGCCATCCGCAGAAGCGTCAGTTTGTTGGGTGTATTCATAATACCTCCCCCACCAGATCATATCCGCGGGCTTCCGTAATGCGGACGTCGGCAAAGCTGCCGCTGTCCCGGTCGCGGTCGTCCGCAAAGAAGACCAGACCGTCCACTTCGGGCGCATCCATATAGCTCCGGCCCACGTAAATGCCCTCGTCGGGCAGAAATCCCTCCATCATGATGCGGAGCGTGCGTCCTTTCATGGCGCGGGCTTTTTCGAACGCGATCTCCTGCTGCGCCAGCATGAGTTCCTTCCGGCGGCGTTCCTTGGTCCGTTTCGGGACCTGTCCGGGCATTTTGTAAGCAGCCGTGCCTTCCTCGCGGGAATAGCAGAAAACACCCAGGCGGTCGAAGCCGATCTCCCGGATGAAGGACAGGTTTTCCCGGTGCTCTTCCTCGGTTTCCCCGGGGAAGCCCGTGATCAGGGTGGTCCGCAGCGCGATGTCCGGGATCCGCTCCCGCAGGCGGCGGATCAGCTCCGTCACTTCCCGGCGGTTCGTGCGGCGTCCCATCCGGGACAGCACCGTATCCGCGGCGTGCTGAATGGGCAGATCCAGGTAATGGCAGATCCGGGAGGAAGCGCCGATGACCTCGATCATCTCGTCCGTCAGTTCCTCGGGATATCCGTACAGCAGGCGGATCCATTCGATCCCGGGGATCGTTTCCAGTTCGCGCAGAAGCTCCGGAAGCGCTTTGCGGCCGTACAGATCCGTTCCGTACAGCGTGGTTTCCTGCGCCACCAGGATCAGTTCCCGCACGCCTTTTTCCGCCAGGGAGCGCGCCTGGAGCAGCAGTTCTTCCTTGGGAATGCTGCGGTAGCGGCCGCGGACAAAGGGAATGGCGCAGTAGGTGCAGTACTTGTCGCAGCCTTCCGCGATTTTCATATAGGCGTAATACCCGCCGGTGGTCAGGATGCGTTCCCGCACGAGCGGCAGCGTGCTGACATTGTCAAAGCAGGCAAACGGCGCGGCGTCCTCTTTCCGGTGCAGGGCGTAATCCACCGCCTCCGCGATATGCGGATAGGAGGCGGTCCCCACCACGCCGTCCAGTTCGGGCAGCTCGCGCAGGATCTCCTTCTGATAGCGTTCGGCCAGGCAGCCCGCGGCGATCAGCGCGCGGCATCGGCCCGATTCCTTGTACGAAGCCATGTCCAGGATCGAACGGATGCTCTCCTCCTTGGCGTCCCCGATAAAGGAGCAGGTGTTGATGACAATGACATCCGCCTGCGCGGGGTCGTCCGTGAAGGAGTGGCCGGCTTTCTGCAGCAGGCCGAGCATGGCTTCCGAATCGGTCAGGTTTTTATCGCATCCCAGCGACAAAAAGTAAACGGCGGCCATCAGCCTTCCTCTTGATCCTCTTTTTCGTCGGCGAAGAACGCGTCGGCGGCAGCGGCTAACGCGGCGTCATCCGCGAAGTCGTCCTCGTCTTCTTCGTCGTCGTCTTCGTCATCCTCGTCTTCTTCCCGCTTCATGGCTTCCAGGTCGGCCTGACGCAGGGCTTCTTCTTCCGCACGGCGGGCGGCTTCCTCCGCGGCGCGGCGGGCGGCTTCTTCCGCCAGCTTGGCGGCGAAGCGCTCTTTGTATTCCGCATCTTCCTCTTCCGTCAGAATGCGGATGTCTCCGTCATACAGTTCGTCCACCGCGATGGAAAGCGGCTTTTTGGAATGATCCGGCAGGGAAT
>CADBQE010000238.1 GCA_902796695.1 uncultured Lachnospiraceae bacterium | reverse complement strand
GAACGACTCCGGCTTCATGCACTACGACTACAACCAGACCCAGACCCTGTACAACGATCCCAGCCAGAAGGTCTTCTCCGAAGGTGAGAAGTACATGTCGGTCATGGTCCCTGTTGCCTGCTGGCAGGATGGCACCGAGGGTGGTCACTATATGCGCTTCACCGAGTCCTGGCGTTCCGTCAAGACCGACGGCTGGGGAATCTCCGTGGCCGGTGTCAAGGGCAGCGAAGACAAGTTAAACGCCGCTTTAAAGCTGATCGACTATGCGTACTCTCCTGAAGGCATGATCCTGATGAGCTACGGCCCGAAGGCCTTCATCAAGACCAATGCGGACGGCAGCTATGTCACCTTCAAGTTCAACGGTCAGGATATGCCTGAAATCGCCGATGCCACCCGCGCCGAGCTGTGGGAGAAGGCCAGCGGCAACTACACCAACTATGCCCGTCAGTTCTTAGGCTCCACCTTAAGCTTTGCCAAGAGCCAGGCCTTTGAATATCAGTGCACCTCCGATGTCGGCCGTGAAGGCGCCGGCAACATCTCCGTCGCGATCGGTCTGGGCACCATCAAGCACCCTGAACTGGCTATCACTGAGAACCCCTGGTACATGTCCATCCCGACCGTTCTTCCGAACACCAAGGCTGAGAACGACATGATCAACACCTACACCCAGCTGACCGCCAACGGCAAGTTCTCCAGCGCCAAGGGCGGCGAAAACCTCTTCGTCAACCAGATCGTTGCCGGCTATGCCGAAGAAGGCATGGGCGATGCGGCTGCTTCCGCTGCGAAGATCGCCGATGAGTGGGGCGGCAAGCAGTATCTGGCATTAAAGAACGATGCCTGGCAGAGACTGCTGACCTACTACACCAATCTGAAATAATCAGATCACCGCTTTAACAGAACTTCTTTCGCGCGACCCGCGTGAAAACGGTTAAGCCGGGTCATGGACCCATCCGGGACGGAAGCGTTCCGGCCCGGATGGGCACCCGGCAAGCAGGGAGGACAAAATGTACAAAAAACAGTTAACGCTGCAAAAGATCCTCTGTATTCTGGCGATCGCCTCCAGCGCAGTCATCTTCATCTACGCGCTGGGGATCATGACGGATCTGTATGATACGCTGTATTCGACGATGCGCAATCCGGCGGATCTGTCTCAGACCGACGTGCCCGGCTCCATCGTTTATTACAATATGCAGCCCTTCAACAGCTATTTCCTTCGCTGCAGCATCATTCTGATCCTCTTAGCATGCTTCCTGTTCATTACGAACACGCATATCAGAAGAAAATATTACATCGGCAACTACGTCGCCATCGCCGCCTTTGTGGGCGCGAACCTGTATATTGCCTGGGACTGCCATCAGTATATCGAGGCTTACAAGGACCGCTTCCTCAGGGTCGATTTTGAGGCATTAAAGGGGCATGCCGAGATGTGGAAGACCGCCTATACGGAATCCACCTTCTGGTTTGATATCCATTACTTCGTGTTCGGCCTTTCCATTCTGGTATCGCTCGGGCTCGTAGCCTGCACGATCTGGAAGATCAAATGCATGAAAGAGGAAGCAAAGCTGATTGCGGAAGGAAAGGAGGCGACGGCATGAACGACGAAAAGACCATTCGCCTTGACAGAATGCGCTACACCAAGAACTCTCTGGCCTCCGGCCTGGCGCTCCTGGCGATCCTTGTGAACGTATTCTACTTCATTAATATCTACGAGTCCAACGTGGCCTCCTGGTATTACAATATCCTGATGGGCGCTTCGATCCTGTACAACCTCATCTTCATGCTGGCGGCCTTCCTCTGCTCGGAAGGTATCAAAAACTACAAGATCGGGTATGCATACGGGATGTTCGTCCTGGGCATCATCCAGATCATCCGGATCTTCATCTACCCGGTGCGGGCGCACAGCTCCACCGTCGAGATCATGAAGGAAACCGTGACGGTCATGGAGACCAAGCAGTTCATTACCTGCGTGATCTATCTGGTCGTATCCGCCGCGTGCCTGATCCTGGGCGCCATTGTGGGTGTGGTCCGGAGCCGTCAGCTTCAGGCGCATATCGCATCGCTTGAAGCCCAGCAGGGTTAAAGGGAGGACGTTATGGCAGAGCTTTCAATCCAGCATGTAGATAAAATCTATGACAATAACGTCCAGGCCGTTTTCGACTTCAATCTGGATGTCAAGGACGGCGAACTGATCGTTCTGGTCGGTCCCTCCGGCTGCGGCAAATCCACGACCCTGCGTATGATCGCGGGTCTGGAGGATATCTCCGCCGGCCACCTGTTCCTGGACGGCAAGGATATCACGCAGACGCCCGCCAAGGACCGCGACATGGCCATGGTGTTCCAGAACTACGCTCTGTACGGCCACATGACCATTTATGAGAACATGGCTTTTTCCCTGACACTGCGCAAGGAAAACCCGAATGTGATCCAT
>CADBQE010000237.1 GCA_902796695.1 uncultured Lachnospiraceae bacterium | reverse complement strand
GCAGTTCCGCGCCGTCGCGGGGCGCCAGGATCGTGAGGCCGGGAACGGTCTGCAGGAAGCCCCCGTCCAGCATGCCGTGATGCGTGGGGCCGTCGGCGCCGACCAGGCCCGCCCGATCGATCAGGAAGGTCACCGGCAGCGCCTGCAGGGCTACGTCATGGATGATCTGGTCGTAGGCGCGCTGCAGAAAAGTGGAATAAATGCAGACGTAAGGCTTGAAGCCCCCCTTCGCCAGGCCTGCGGCAAACGCGACCGCGTGCTGTTCCGCGATCCCGACGTCGAAAAAGCGGTCGGGGAACGCCTGCTGGAACGGGATCAGTCCGGTTCCGGAAGCCATGGCGGCCGTGATCGCGCAGACCCGGCTGCTTTTTTCGCCCAGGCGCAGCATGCCGTCGGCGATCTCGTCCGTATAGCTTCTCTTCTTCGGGTTCAGGGAAACACCCGTCTGCACATCAAAGGCATCAATGCCGTGGAAGCGCTCGGGGTCCTGTTCGGCAAAGGAATAGCCCCGGCCTTTTTCCGTGACCACGTGCACGACGACGGGACGGTCCAGCCGTCTGGCATTGCGGAGCGTGCGGATCAGCGCTTTCATGTTGTGGCCGTCCGTGGGGCCCAGATAGGTCAGGCCCATGGACTCGAAATACATATTGGGCAGGAGGATCTGCTTGACGGCTTCTTTGGCGCGGCCGATATTCCGCACCATGACGCCGCCCACCGTGGGGATCCGGTCCAGCGCGGTCTTCACCTTCTGCTTCATGCGGTTGTAGCGCGGCGCGGTCCTGAGGCTCTGGAACGTATTCGACATGCCGCCCACGTTGTCGCCGATGGATTTGTTGTTGTCGTTGATGATGATAATAAAATTGCCTTTGACCTGCCCCGCGTTGTTCAGGGCTTCAAAAGCCAGTCCGCCGGTCATGGAGCCGTCGCCGATCACGCAGACCACCGCGTAGTCCTCTCCGGAAAGCGTGCGGGCCTCCGCCAGGCCAAGGCCCGTGGAAAGGGAAGTGGAGCTGTGTCCGGTATTGAAGACGTCGCAGTCGCTTTCCGCGGTTTTCGGGAAGCCGCTCATGCCGCCGTAGCGGCGCAGCGTATCGAAGCCTTCCTTCCGGCCGGTCAGGAGCTTATGGGTATAGGTCTGATGGCCGACGTCAAAAATCAGTTTGTCATGCGGGGGATCAAATACGATATGCAGCGCCATGGTCAGTTCCACGGTACCCAAATTAGAGGCCAGATGGCCTCCCGTCAAACTGACTTTATGGATCAAAAACCGGCGGATCTCCGCCGCCAGGGCCTCATAGTCCTGCGGCGCTATCTTCTTGATATCGCCGGTCTTTTCGATCTGTTCCAGAATACTCATACTGTCAGATGCTCAGGTCTCACTCTCCGCCAGACCCATGCTCCGCACGAGCCGGCCCAGGACGCCGTTTACAAATCCGGGGGCGTCGGGACCTCCGTAGATCTTGGCCATTTCGACTGCTTCATTGATGGCGACGCGGTAGGGGACCGAATCTCCTTCGTACAGGATCTCGTACAGGGCCTGCCGCAGCAGGGAAAGCTCCGTGCGGCCCATGCGCGAGGTCTTCCAGCCGGTAGCCACTTCATCGATCCGGGCATCCAGTTCTTCCCGGCGGGCCATGACCGCGGCGGCTTTTTCCCGCAGGGCCTGAATCTCCTCCGCGGAAAGGTCGTTTTCTTCCAGCTCCGCCATCAGATCTTCATTGTGCACTAAATTGTCCAGCTGGCCGTCGATCTCCTCGGACGGATAAAACTGGCACATAAATAACTGTTCGAAGACAAAGCGCCGCCGCTGCCGGTACGCGGCGATCTTCGGATCCACCGGCTTATCTTTTTCCATTTCAGTCATAGCGGGGTTCACCTGCTTCTCACATCGGAGATCTGAATGTTCACGGCCGTCAGGGGAATGCCGATCATATCCTGCACGGCGGCGGCCACTTTGTTCTGAACGGCCTGGCTGACACCCAGCAGGTTGGAACCGGCCGTCACAATAATGCCGACCAGCACCGATACGGCGTTTTCGTCCGAAAAGTCAAAGCGCAGGGCCTTGGCAAGCGATTTGTTGTTCAGCTTCGTGATCAGTTCTCCGGTATTGAGGTCCGACAGGCCCAGAACGCCGTCCACATCGGACGCGTTGATGCCTACCACGGTGGAGAACACGTCATCCGCCGCGTAAACGGTGCCGGAACCGGGGGATTCCGAAACGATATGAACTGATTTGAGCAGTTCGTTGTCCATACTTTCTCCTCTTCTGTCCTGTTGCCCGGGAAGGGGGTGAGGGAGGGCGGGGCGCCCTCCCCTGTTCATCGGGATCTGTGTTTATGCGCGGGGGCCCGCTTCCACGATCTCCTTAGCCATATGCGGATACTTGGCCGCAAAATTGTCGCGGAACATGCCGGCCAGTCTGGCAGCCGTTTCGTCATAGGCTTTCTTGTCCGCCCAGGTGTCGCGGGGATTCATGATCTCCGAAGGAACGCCGGGGCAGCTCTGCGGCACGTCCAGGTTAAAGACTTCGTCATGTCTGTACTCCGCTTTTTCCAGTTCCCCGTTCAGGGCGGCGGTGACCATGGCGCGGGTGTAAGAGAGCTTCATGCGGGAGCCGGTGCCGTAGGAACCGCCGGACCAGCCGGTATTGACCAGATAGACGCGGGTGCCGTATTTGTCGAGCTTCTCGCCCAGCATCTTCGCGTAGACTTCCGGATCCATCGGCATGAACGGTTCGCCGAAGAGGGTCGAGAACGTGGGCTGGGGTTCCTTGACGCCGCGTTCCGTGCCGGCCAGCTTGGAGGTAAAGCCGGTCACGAAGTGATACATGGCGGCGTTCTTGTCCAGGCGGGAAATGGGAGGCAGAACGCCGAAGGCGTCCGCGGTCAGGAAGATCACAACCTTCGGAATGCCGCCCACGCCGGGGATCTGCGCGTTGTCAATGTATTCGATGGGGTAGCCGACACGGGTGTTTTCGGTCTTGCTCGCATCGTTAAAGTCCAGTTCTCTGGTGTTTTCGTCGATGGTCACGTTTTCCACCAGGGCGCCGAAGCGGATGGCGTGGTAGATCTCGGGTTCGTGCTCTTCTTCCAGATTGATGCACTTGGCGTAGCAGCCGCCTTCAAAGTTGAAGACGCCGCGCTCGGACCAGCCGTGCTCGTCATCGCCGATCAGCTTGCGGTTCGGATCCGCGGACAGGGTGGTCTTGCCCGTGCCGGAGAGGCCGAAGAAAATAGCGGTCTCGTGCGTTTCCGGATCCATATTGGCGGAGCAGTGCATCGGCAGCACGCCTTCCTGCGGCATCAGGAAGTTCATGACGGAGAAGACGCTCTTCTTGATCTCGCCCGCGTAGGCGGAGCCGGCGATCAGAACTTCCTTGTCCGTATAGTTGACCAGAATGGCCGCTTCGCTGTGTACGCCGTCGGCCTTCGCGTCGCAGTGGAAGCCGGGCGCCACGATGATGGTGAAGTCCGGTTTGCCGAAATTGTTCAGCTGTTCTTCCGTCGGACGGATCAGCAGCTGGTGGATGAACAGGTTCTGGCTGGCCAGTTCGTTCACAATGCGGAATTTCTTGGTGCAGATCGGATCGGCGCCGGCGAACCCGTCAAACACATACAGTTCGCGGTTCTGCAGGTAAGCCGTCATTTTGGCCCGGATCGCCTTGTATTTCTCAAGCGAAATAGGGCGGTTCACTTTCCCCCAGGCTATTTTATCATGAATTTTCGGAACGTCCACTATAAATTTATCTTCCGGAGACCGGCCGGTATATTTGCCCGTATCAACGACCAGAGCTCCGGTCCGGCTCAGAATGCCTTCCCCGCGCAGCAACGCTTCTTCCGTCAGCTCAGCAGGCGTCAGGTTGCGGTACACGCCCAGGGTGTTGATAATGCCAAGGTTTCTCAAACTGATTGTTTTCATAACTTCCTCCCGGTAATTTGATTTACAGTACGCGGATCTTTATTCTTCCGACCATTTTAGCATCATATTTTCCGAAAGACAAGGTTTTCGGAAAAGCCTCTTGATTTTTCCGTTTTTTCTTACTATGATGATCACGGTTCCCCCCGAACGGTGTATGATGTCCTTTCATTATCTGATCAAAGCCGGCCGCCGCGAAAGCGGTCTTTCTCTGCGCGAAGCGGCCGCCCGGCTGAACCTTTCCCCATCCACGCTCTACCGTTACGAAGAAGCCCGGATCCGCCGGATCCCGCCGGAAACGAAGGCGGCGCTCATCCGGTTCTATCTGCCCTTTCTGATCCGTCTCTCGGACAGACTCTGCACGAAGAAATACCGGGTCCGCCGCTGTGAATGCGCCCCGGCGCCGCCGCTCGTTACGCCGGAGTATCTGTATGCCAACTATATGGCTGCGGATCCCCGGGGCAGGAAAGCGATTCTGGAATGCATCCGCTGGCAGCGGATCTGCAGCCGGACCGCGGACCGGGAGCCCTCCGGAAAAGTATCCCGCTGACGAGGCTTCCCGTCGAACAAAAAGACCCGCCACCGCAGGGTGACGGGCTTTTTAAATTTGTTCCGGGAACCGGTGCCGCTTACCGCAGCCACAGGCCCAGGTTGTCGGTTTCGACCATTTCGTCGTAATCCGGAACGTTGTCGATCAGGATCTCTTTGTCCGGATACTCATAGCTCATCTCATCGATCAGAGCCGCAACGGTCGTCACGTGACGGGCGACACGCAGGGAAATGGGGAAGTCACCGGAGCTGTAATCCACGTACAGCAGAGCGCCGTTGTGGATCTCGCTGGCCACTTTGTAGCAGGGGTCCTTGCCGGTGATGGCAAGCGCTTCGTCCGTATAGCCGCGGAAACGGCCCTGGGACGGGTTGCCCACTTCGCACAGCAGCGCGAAAGCGTCGGTGTAGTCACCCAGTTCACGGTGAGTCAGGCCGCGCAGGTTGACGGGAGAAGGCTCGACCTTGATGGCGATGTTCTTCTCTTCTTCCAGCGTCAGGGCCTTGGCCATGCCGGCGATTTCCATCGCGCGCTCATGCGCTACGATAGCGTTGTTGACGGCGTATTCCGGGCTGGATTCGTGCAGGTCGATCACCATGTCGATCTTCAGGGTGTTGATCATGTTGGTGACGGCGTAGGAAACCTTCTCGGTCAGGGTGCCGTTCGCAATGCCGGGATAGCAGCGGTTCTGGTTGCGCACTTCGGAACCGGACAGAGTCTGTACGGTGTAGGCGTTCTCAGACAGGTGCAGGCCCTTCCAATCGCCGGAGGTGTGCAGATAGGTATCCGGATCGGGCCACTGGTCGATCGGGTTGGACGCACGGGATCCGAAATGGAAGGTGCGGACTTTGCCTTCGGCCGTGGTGAAGTGCAGATACTGAGGCGTGCCTTCCAGCGGGTCGTTATGGGACAGACCGGATTTGCAGATGTCCGGGATCACGTAGATCGTACCCTTGGTCGGAACGAACTGCTCCAGCATGACGATGGCTGCCATATGGCCGGCCGGCTCGTTGGCGTGGGTGCCGCCCAGGATCAGGGCCGAGCCGCCGGGCTCCTTGCCTTCCAGGACGTAGATATCCACATCACCGAAGGTGTTGGCCAGATACTGGTTGTAGGTGGAAAGCTTCATGGTACGGGTCACGGCAGAGCCTTCCGTCACAACGTCTTCCACGAAATTGCGCTTCTTGCTGAAGCTGATGCCGGCGTAGACCGTCATAAAAATGGCTACGCACAGAATAATGCAGGTGCTGATTAAACCTTTTTTCTTCATGCCGCCCCTCCTATTTGATCATCAGCAGGCGCAGGGCCAGCGGGACCAGGATCATGGCGCAGGCAATCTTGTCGACCACTTTTTCTTCCTTGGCTACCAGGTTGTACAGGACGCTGAGGAAGACGATGGCGGCAATAACCAGATAAACGATAGTGGTTAATGTCATGTTGTTTTCCTCCTTTCCTTAACCG
Organism: uncultured Lachnospiraceae bacterium; assembly: GCA_902796695.1. Classification (GTDB taxonomy): domain Bacteria; phylum Bacillota; class Clostridia; order Lachnospirales; family Lachnospiraceae; genus UBA6987. The sequence continues at coordinate 4,071 of CADBQE010000237.1, read as the reverse complement.
AAGACAGACCATGCAAAGGTCTTGGACTTGACCAGGACGAACCCGGCGTATACCAGCAGGATCAGGATCGGAATGATACATTTCTTCAGGATCTTGGTGTACTGCTTTACGCCCGTCACCTGAGCCGCGAACAGACCGGCCAGAGCCGTAGGAGGCATCATGTCGCCGACGGCCGCGATCAGGGAGATGGCAGCCAGGCAGACCACGACGTTGCCGCCCAGGTAAGTGCCGTAAATGTAAGCGAACGGTACGCCCAGCACGGAGCAGGCACCGAAGGAGGATACCGCGCCGAACAGCGGGATGCTGATGCAGCAGGCGACGATCCACAGCGCTTCGGGGATCTGCAGGCAGGTCATAACGATGAAGCCGCGGACGCCGGTGGCGGTCATGATCTCAATGAACATGCCCACGCCCATCAGGATAGCCATAACGGGAGTCGCGGTGCGGACAGCTTCGGGGATCGCCTTCAACGGGTTGATCTTGCGGCCGGTAAACAGACCGACAATGGCGCTTACCAGGAAGATCACGGGCATGCCCACGTCTTCCACGCCGATGTTCTTGGCGATCAGCTTGAAGAAGATCATCAGAACCAGCAGGACGAAGAACGGGATATAGATCTTGAAGCCGTACTGCTTCCGGGTCTCGTCCTGTTTTTCCAGAGCGGGTTTCAGTTTTTCATAGTCCAGATTCTTGACCTTGGGCAGGCCGAGCATCAGTACGAAAAGGATGGCTAACGGGAAGGTCAGGAGCAGCAGGGGGCCGGTGAATCCCACGTAGGGGACGTCGATGCCCGCGCAGATGACCAGCGCCGCGGTATTCACGGGAGGGGCGATCATGCCCAGCAGGCCGCCCATGGCGATGACCGAACCGGCCGTGACATTGTCCAGACCCAGCAGAATCAGCACGGGAGCCATGATGGAACCGGCGGACAGCACCGCAGCGGTGGAGGAACCGGTGATCATGCCGGGGAACATGATGATGAACATGATGAGGATCAGCAGAACAGCCGGAACCTTGTGGAACTTTTCAATCAGCAGGCTGGACAGCGCATCCAGAGCGCCGGAATCTTCGATGACCTTCATGAAGATCATGGCGCAGGCAATCGTAAGGATCGTATCCACATAGCCGAATTCGCCTTCGACCATCATACGTCCCGTGTCAGTCAGAGTCTGCATCAGGCTGGTGCCGTGAGCCAGCATGCCTTCCAGAGCGCCGCACAGGGCGGCGGCCAGCATGGAAACGCCTACAGGCCATTTTAAGGCAAAGCAGCCGATCATAAAGACACCGACCATTACAAAGAAGGTTATCATATAGGGTGTCATGTTATACTCTCCTTAGGACCCGCAGGACGGCGGAGCCGTCCCGCGGATTTGCTTTGCACTTGATTATTTGCCTAACATGTAGGCGAGTACTTCACGGGCGTTAACCTGCTTTTCGACATAGGCGGTAGGAACATTGTTCTTGGCCAGAATGTCGTGCATCAGGTTGTCGGTGTCGCCGTCAGACGTAATGACGGCGCACTGGGCATAAGGGAATGCCAGGTTGATGAACGCGTCGGACAGGGTGCCGCGGCGGTCCTGGCCGCCGATGTGCATGCAGACGATGGTCAGGTTCAGCTCTTTGGCTTTGTCGATCACAGCCTGAACGCGGGCCGTTTCCTTTTCCTGGTCCAGACCGGCACCGCCCAGGCCCTTGGAAGAGCCGCCGACGACCATGACCAGAGCCGTATAGGAGCTGGTCACGCCATCCGCCGTTACGGTATTGTTCTGGGTGTAGTTGTCGATCTTGGCACGCTTGAGCAGGTTGGCAACGGAGTCCGCTTCGGAGCTCTGGCCTACGCTGGTGATCAGCAGGTTGGCGCCGCTTAAGCAGCCTTTCTCGATGGCGGGCAGGCCCTTGGTTTCCCAGTTGCCGTCGGTTTCGCCGCCGGGAGCCGCCGTGGTGGTGTCATCCGTCTTGGGAGCATCCGTGGGATTATCCTGAGCCTTGGTGGTCTCAGGGGCCGCCGTCTGGGCAGGAGCCTGAGTCGTAGCAGCAGGGGTGTTGCCGCCGCAGGCCGCCAGAGACAGCAGCATTGCGAAGGCAAGCAGTAAAACAATAAATTTCTTCATCTTCTCTCCTCTTTTTTCACGGGACACCGGAGGGGCCCCGGTTATTAACGCAAGATGTGGCCCGGCCGCAGGGAAGCACCGAACGGCCGGGCCGGAAGTGGCCGGTTAAGGCAGATTAGAATGCCCAGGCCTTGCAGTCACGACGAGGGTCGGCAGCGGCATGCAGCTTGCCGTCGGCATCGTAAACGACGCACTGGACGGAGCCGGCACCGGCAGGCCAATCGCCGGAATCGTTCACCTTGTGACCCATGGCTTCCACCTTGGCGATCACATCGGCAGGGATGCGGTTCTCATAGTTCACGGTGTCGGAAGTGCCCCATACACGAGGAGCGTTCACGGCTTCGGTAGCTTCCATACCCCACAGGGTGACGTTCAGGATCGCCTGAGCCACGGCTACGATGATGGTGGTAGCGCCCGGGCTGCCGACGGTCATGAAAGGAGTGCCGTCCTCGTTCAGAACGATGGTCGGGCTCATGGAGCTCAGCGGATACTTGAAAGGAGCGATCGCGTTCACGCTCTCGGGATCGGAGCTGAAGTCGCCCATCTCGTTGTTCAGGATGAAGCCGTAGCCGTTCGGAACCACCTTGGAACCGAAGATGCCGTTGACGGTGAAGGTTACGGTCACGATGTTGCCTTCCTTATCAGCCACGGAGTAGCTGACGGTGTCCTGATGCTCGAAGTCGAAAGGATCATGGAATTCCTGATCAGCGACCTTATCCATGTCGATCAGGGAAGCCAGATACTTCGCATAATCCTTGCTCATCAGAGCGGCAACGGTCTCGTCGGGCGTGCCGTCGGCCAGGTAGTGGCTGCGGTCCGCATAGATCATCTTGAAGGCTTCCGCCAGAACGTGGATGTATTCAGGGCTGTTGTGGCCGAATTCTTTCAGCTTGTCCAGACCGAAGGCTTCCAGGATGTTTAACAGCTCGATGATGCAGCAGCCGCCGGAAGAAGGCAGCGGGACGGACACGATGGTCTTGTCCATGAAGGTGCCGCGGACGGGTTCTTTCTCCATCTGCTCGCCCAGATCCAGATAGCGTTCGAAGTCGCTCTTCAGGAAGGTTCCGCCGTACTTGTTGGCGGCAGCGATCTGAGCGTCAGCCAGGTCGCCCTTGTAGAACACTTCGGGACCCTGTTCCTGGATCATCTTCAGAGCCTTGGCCTGCTGCAGGTTGGTGAACTTGTCGCCGGTGTAGTAACGGTTCTGTTCACGTTCCAGCTTTTCGGTGGTCTCGTCATCCAGCAGGAAGACGGAGCCGAACTCGGTGTAGTTAAGCAGGTTGCCGTAGTTGTCGCCCAGGCAGCCGCTGGTGGTCGGACCCATCCAGAAGCCTTTTTCGGCCAGGTCGATAGCGGGCTGTACCAGGTCGCCGAAGCTGACCTTGCCGGAGCCGTAGTTTTCTACCGCATAAGCCATGCCGGCGACGGTGCCGGGCACGCCGATGGAACGGCCGCCAACAGCGTTGGCATTGCCGACAACCGCCCAGCGGCCCTTCTCTTCGTCCTTGTATACAGGCCACCAGTAGCCGTCACGGGCCAGCTCGGGAGCGCATTCACGGAAGTTGATGAACTTCACATCGCCGTTGGCGAAGCGGGCAGTCATGAAGCCGCCGCCGCCGATACCGGAGTGCTGAGGGTCGCAGACGGAAATAGCAAAAGCTACAGCCGCAGCAGCGTCGACAGCGTTGCCGCCTTCCTGCATGACCTTCACGCCGGCCCATGCGGACCAGGCATCAGGGCTGGACACAGCGCCGTTGTCGCCGATTTCACCACGGCCGTCACGGGTCAGGTTCTTGTCGGGGTCGGCGGGATCCCACAGGGTCCAGGTACGATTGGCATCGCCGGTAACGCTCAGGCCGTTGGTAACGCCGGTTTCCCACTCAAATGCGGGAGCGGGAGCTTCGGTAGGAGCCTGGGTAGGGGCTTCGGTAGGAGCCAGGGTGGTAGGGGCTTCCGTAGG
>CADBQE010000236.1 GCA_902796695.1 uncultured Lachnospiraceae bacterium | reverse complement strand
GTGGACTCCTCCGAAATGGCCTTCAAACTGGCGACCCACCTGGCGGTCAAGAACTGCTTCGCGGACAAGGCTTCCCGCCCCGTCCTGCTGGAGCCGATCGCTTCCGTGAAGGTCACCGTGCCGGATAAATTCACCGGCGACGTGATGGGCGACATGAACAAGCGCCGCGGCCGTGTGCTGGGCATGAACCCGGACCACAAGGGCAATACGATCATCGAAGCGGAATGCCCGATGTCCGAAATGTACGGCTACAACACCGACCTGCGCTCCATGACGGGCGGTATCGGCAGTTTCACCTATGAGTTCAGCCGGTACGAACAGGCTCCTCAGGATGTTCAGGACAAGGAGGTCGCAGCCAGAGCGGCCGAACAGGACGAAGAGTAAAAATACTTCGGAAGAGTGCGGTTTTTCCGCACTCTTTTTTATATGCTCCGCTCTGTTATAACTTAATTATATGGAGCGGGACGCTTGACACCTATTCTGTTTCTGTTATAGTGATATTAAGAAATTGTTATCAGATTCAACGCAAATCAACGAGACGGAGGATTGCTATGAAGTGCTTGATCATTGACAATGTGGATGCCCACATCGCACAGGAACTGGGTCAGTATATGACGGTGGATACCGTGATCCTGCCCACCAGAGACGAACTGGCAAAGATTATCGCCCCTTATGATGTGCTGATCATGCGGGTGGATCCCGCCATCGACCGCCACATCCTGGAAGCCGCCAAGAACCTGAAGTTCATCGGCGTGTGCTCTGTGGGCCTCAATCATATCGACATGGAAGCTGCCAAGGAACTCGGCATCACCGTGCAGAACGCGCCCGGCTTAAACAGCAACGCGGTAGCCGAACTGACCATCTGCAAGATGCTGGAACTGTCCCGCGACACCATGACCGCCAACAACGACGTGAAAGTGAAGCACGAATGGAATAAGTACAAATTCATGGGCCGTGAACTGCGCGGCAAGACCGTCGGCATCCTGGGCTTCGGCCGCATCGGCCAGCGCGTCGGCTTCCTGGCCAGAGCCTTCGGCATGAAGGTCCTTGCCTACGACCCTTACCTGCCGGATGAAGTATTCGCCGCCAACGAAGCCGAAGGCACCCGCGACGACGTATACCGTGTCCTGCACAACGCGGACTACATCACCATTCATGTACCGCTTACCGATGAGACCCGCAACCTGGTCTGCAAAGAGCAGATCGAGAAGATGAAAGACGGCGCCATCGTTATCAACATGAGCCGCGGCTTCATCTGCAACGAGCACGACGTGTACGAAGCGCTGGTCAGCGGCAAGCTGGGCGGCTACGGCGCGGACGTCATGGAGAACGAACTGGCGGAGAACCCTTCCGAATTCGTTTCCCCGCTGTTCGACTGCGACAAGTTCATCGTTTCCCCTCACGCCGGGGCTCAGACCGTGGACGCGGCCTACGATATCGGCCAGTTCATCATTGCCAAGTGCAAAGAGGCCATGAAGCTGGGCTGATGCAGCTCCCGATACGATTCCTCAAGGACGGCTCCGGCCGTCCTTTTTGATGCGATTTTCCTTGACAAATCCGCCGGAAAGCGTGAGAATATATAGAAGTTTCTGCAAATCAGGAAAGGATGACCATCATGCTTCAGGCCTATAACCCCAAACCGATAGAGAAAAAATGGCAGGAGATCTGGGAGAAGGAACACGCTTTCGCGACCCTGAACGATTATACCCGCCCGAAATATTACGCCCTGGTAGAATTCCCCTATCCCTCCGGACAGGGCCTCCATGTAGGCCATCCCCGCCCGTACACGGCGCTGGACGTCGTGGCTCGCAAACGCCGGATGGAAGGCTATAACGTGCTGTTCCCCATGGGCTGGGACGCCTTCGGCCTGCCCACGGAAAACTATGCCATCAAGAATCATATCCATCCCCGCATCGTTACCGAAAACAACGTGAAGCATTTCACCGAACAGCTGAAGATGCTGGGATATTCCTTCGACTGGGACCGCGAAGTCAATACGACCGATCCGGAATATTATCGCTGGACCCAGTGGATCTTCCTGAAACTGTTCAAGGCGGGCCTGGCCTACAAGACCAAAATGCCCATCAACTGGTGCCCTTCCTGCAAAGTGGGCCTGGCCAATGAGGAAGTCGTGGACGGCTGCTGCGAGCGCTGCGGCACCCCGATCTTCCGCAAGCAGCAGACCCAGTGGATGCTGAAGATCACCGAATACGCGGACAAGCTGCTGGACGGCCTGGACCTGGTGGATTATCCGGACCGGGTCAAGACTTCCCAGCGCAACTGGATCGGACGCTCGACCGGTGCCGAAGTGGACTTCGCGTTAAGCGGCACCGAAGATAAGCTCCGCGTCTTCACCACCCGTCCGGACACGCTGTTCGGCGCGACCTACATGGTCATGTCCCCGGAACATCCGGCGATCGCGAAATACGCGGACCGCATCCGCAACATGGACGAAGTCAGAGCCTATCAGGAAGAAGCGGCCAGAAAGTCTGATTTCGAACGCTCCGAACTGGCCAAGGACAAGACCGGCGTGGAACTGAAGGGCTTAACGGCCGTCAATCCCGCCACCGGCAAAGAGATCCCCATCTGGATCTCCGATTACGTGCTGATGAGCTACGGGACCGGCGCCATCATGGCCGTTCCGGCGCATGATACGCGGGACTGGGAGTTCGCCAAGGTCTTCGGCCTGCCCATCATCGAAGTGGTCGCGGGCGGCCATGTGGAGGAAGAGGCCTTCACGGACGTGCAGACCGGCAGAATGGTCAATTCCGGCTTCCTGAACGGACTGGAAGTGGCGGAGGCGAAAAAGGCCATCATTGAATGGCTCCGCGAAAAAGGGCTGGGTGCCCCGAAAGTCAATTACAAACTGCGTGACTGGGTCTTCTCGCGCCAGCGCTACTGGGGCGAACCGATCCCGATCGTATTCTGCGATAAATGCGGCACGGTCCCGGTGCCCGAAGAGGATCTGCCGCTGCTCCTGCCCGAAGTGGACAGCTATGAACCGACGGACGACGGCTCCTCGCCGCTCGCCAAAATGACGGACTGGGTGGGTACCGTCTGTCCCTGCTGCGGCGGCCCCGCGAAGCGCGAGACCGACACCATGCCGCAGTGGGCCGGCTCTTCCTGGTACTATCTGCGCTACACCGACCCGCACAACAACGAATGCCTGGCGGATCCCGAAGCGCTGAAATACTGGCTGCCCGTCGACTGGTACAACGGCGGCATGGAACATACGACCCTGCACCTGCTGTACAGCCGCTTCTGGCATCACTTCCTGTACGATATCGGCGTGGTTCCGACCATCGAGCCTTATCAGAAGCGCACGTCCCACGGCCTGATCCTGGGCGAGGACGGCGAGAAGATGTCCAAATCCCGCGGCAATGTGGTCAATCCGGACGAAGTCGTGGACGAATTCGGCGCCGACGCGCTGCGCGTCTTTGAAATGTTCATCGGCGCGTTTGAGCAGCACGCCGCCTGGTCCACCGAAGGCTTAAAGGGCTGCCGCCGCTTCCTGGAGCGTGTCTGGAAGCTCGGGGACATGCTGACGGACGGCGATGCCTACAGCAGGGAACTGGAAACCAAGATGCATCAGACCATCAAAAAAGTCGGCAATGATTACGAGAGCCTGAAATACAATACGGCGATCGCCGCGCTGATGGCGCTCATCAACGAATTCTACCGCGTGAAATCCGTGAACCGGGCGGAGTTTAAGACTTTCCTGCTGCTTCTGAATCCGGTGGCGCCGCATATCACGGAAGAACTCTGGGAGACTGCGGGCTTCGAAGGCCGCTGCTACAACAGCACCTGGCCCGTGTACGATGAGGCGAAGACCGTGGAAGACGTAATCGAGCTGGCGATCCAGGTCAACGGAAAAATGCGCGGCACGGTCTCCGTATCCCGCACCGCAGCGAAGGAAGATGTTCTGGCGGCAGCGAAGGAGGTTCTGGCCGGCAAGCTGAGCGGCAGCATCGTCAAGGAAATCTATGTGCCCGGCCGCATCGTCAACTTTGTTGTAAAATAAGAACCGGCCTTAAGACCGGTCCGGGAATATATCGGAGGGTAGTACCATGACAAAAGTAACAATTGTATCCGGCTTCCTGGGAGCCGGCAAAACGACCCTGATCCGCAAACTGCTGGAACAGGTATTTACGGGCGAGAAGATCGTCCTGATCGAAAACGAATACGGCGAGATCGGAATCGACGGCGGCTTCCTGAAGGACGCCGGCGTGATCATCAACGAAATGAACTCCGGCTGCATCTGCTGCACGCTGGTGGGCGACTTTACCGTAGCCCTGCAGCAGGTGATCCGGGACTATGCCCCGGACCGCATCATCATCGAGCCCAGCGGCGTCGGCAAGCTGTCCGACATCATCGCCGCGGTGGAAAAAGTGAAGGATTACGCGGACCTGACCATCACCGAGCGCCTGGCCGTGGTAGACGCGAAGAAAGCCAAAGTCTATATGAAGAACTTCGGCGAATTCTTCCTGAACCAGATCCAGTACGCCTCCACGGTCATTCTGAGCCGCACCCAGATGGTGGACGAGGCGAAGCTGGCGGAAGTAACGGCCCTGATCCGGGAGCAGAACGCGGACGCGCCGCTCATCACCACCCCGTGGGACGAACTGCCCGCCGAAGCCATCCGCCACGCATTCGAGCACAGCGATGTGGAAAACCTGCTGCTGCCGCTGGATGTGGAGGACGAAGACGATGACGACGAGGACGAACATCACCATCACCACCATGACGACGAAGAGCATGAGCATCATCACCATCACCATCATGATGACGACGATGATGATGACGAGGATGAGAATGAGCACGAGCACGAGCACGAGCACGAGCATCATCACCACCATGATGAGCACGATCACCACGGCCATGAGCACCATCATCACCACCATCATCACGGCCACGACGCGGATGAAGTCTTCACCAGCTGGGGCCGCGAGACAGCCCGCAAGTACGATCCGGCCGAACTGGAGAATATCCTGAAGGCCCTGCAGGCGGAGGACGGCCGCTTCGGTCAGGTTATCCTGCGTGCCAAGGGCATCGTGCCCCTGACGGACGGGACCTGGAAGCAGTTTGACCTGGTACCCGAAGAGAGCGAGATCCGCGCTTCCTCTCCGGACTACACCGGCCGCCTGTGCGTGATCGGCTGCGAACTGAAGGAAGACAAACTGGCGGAATTATTCGGCCTGTAAGCCGTTTTGAGGTATTGACATGATCCCTGTCTATATTGTTGCCGGTCTGCTGGACAGTGGGAAGACGAGCTTTATCAAGTCGACCCTGCTCCAGCAGGACTGGCTGAACAAAGGCCATACCCCGGTTCTCATGTGCGAGTCCGGGGAGGTTGAATTTACGGACGAAGAGAAGCGGCAGTATGATCTGATCCCCATCGAGATCCCCGAGGCGGAGACCTTCAGCCTGTCCTTCTGCGAGGAACTGACCCGCTCCGCCGATCCTGCCCAGATCATCATCGAATTCAACGGCATGTGGAGCCTGCAGGATTTCCTGAAGCGCGAGTTCCCCAAGAACTGGGGCCTGGCCGGCATCTACTCCACGGTCAACGGCGAAGATCTGGAACTGGTCATGACCAATATGCGCAACCTGTTCATGAACCAGCATATCGAATCCGATCTGATCGTTGTGAACCGCTGCCGCCCGGAGATGAACCGTGTGACGTTCCGGAAAGCCATCAAGCTGCAGAATCCGGCGGCGCAGCTGATCTTTGAATCGGTGAACGGCGATATTATCGAATTCGGAGAGGACGACCTGCCTTACGACGTGAAAGCGCCCGCCTTCACGCTGGAAGCCGTGGACTACGGCACCTGGTTCGCGGATGCT
>CADBQE010000235.1 GCA_902796695.1 uncultured Lachnospiraceae bacterium | reverse complement strand
CGAACCTGATAAATCTATGATTCATAAAAGAAACGCAGTAGGGGATAGGGCTTTTGGCTTAACTTAACAGCATTGGAACCGTCCCCCTGTCACATCGCCATGGTCACGTCAGGCGTCTTTGAGGTTCAGGCAGTAGCGGACGAAGGTGAAGTCGTATTCGGTGAACTGGTCCAGGAAGGAGGAACCGGTCAGGTTGGCGCGGAGGGCGGCCATCATGCGGTCGCTGACGTCCTGGAAGCGGTTGCGGATCAGGAAGTCGGCGGCGCGTTTGTAGTCGGAGGGCTGCTGGCTTACGCGGTACAGGATGAAGGGGACGGAGTAGCGTTCGCGGTCGGCCCGGATGATGGAGGTGGGGGCTTCGGTCACGGAGGTGCGGGCGGTCAGGTAGTCGCAGATGTAGCCGGCGATGATGTAAGGGTAGTCGGCGTCGTCCGGATCCAGATGCAGGCATTCCTCCAGCTGTTCGTAGGCTTCCGCGAGGCGGTTGTTCTCGCGGTAGGCCAGGAAGGCGCGGTGGTGGTTGATGTCGTCCGTGCTGTCCAGCTCCAGCAGGTCGCGGGCTTCCTTCATGGCTTCTTCCGGGCGCTGCAGGCGGATCAGGGCCGTAATGATGTTGCGGCGGATGGTGCACTGCATATCGCGCTTGGTGCAGATATCGAGCAGCATGCGCGCGATCTCGATCACGTCCGTATACTGCTTGAGTTCCAGATATACGTTGAAGAAGGCGGCCAGGCTGGCGCTGGAGATGTTCTTCTTGGTGATCTCGTAGCGGCCGTCTTTGCGGATCAGGCCGATCCGTTCGTTGACGATCAGCTGTGCCTTGTCACGGGTCTTGTAGCTCTTGCACAGGTCATTGGCCAGATAGCTGCTCAGATCCTCGCTGTCCGGATACAGCTGGGTGGCCTGCTCCAGAAACACGCGGGTCAGCATGGGCACGTCCAGATTGCGGCAGATGCGGTAGACGCTCTTGCAGTCCTGCTCGTCCAGAAAGCCTCTGTCCAGCACGGAGGCGAGGAAGTCCGCGAATTCTTCGCGCTTTCCGTCATTCTGTAGCTTGCGCAGCTGACGGACGGCTTCGTCGCTGTAATAGATGCTGTTGGCCACGGCTTCCTGCAGCAGGGCGCGCACGTTGTCGCTGGGGCCGGTGACGGCGTTGCGGTCCAGACCGGCTTTTTCCACGCGTTCGCGCAGCTTGCGGTTCTGTTCTTCCAGCTCGCGGATGCGGGCTTCCTGCTCGTCGCTTTCGGGATTGACGGAATCCAGGATCCGGTCGGGCAGATCTTCATAGACCTCATGGACCGGGCTGTCCGTCAGGCCCGATTTCGCGCTCGCTTCGATCTGCTGCTTGATCTTGTTCACAATGATGTCGTCCTGCTCTTCCTCCAGCCAGTTTTCGGAATACAGGATGATCCCGTAATGCTGGATGTCGAACGGAAGACCGGCATTTTTGGTGTCTTCTTCGCAGACCATGATGGTGCCCTTGCCGCTCATGGCATGGCGGATGCCCAGCTCGTAGGCGACATTCCAGTTCAGGCCTGTCAGGTCCGCGATCACAATGTCCGATTCGGACAGGTTGCGGACAACGTTGTTCAGCACGTGGCCGTTGATGCCGGTCAGATCCTCGCGGATGCACTGGTAGCCCAGCTCTTCGGCGGCGCGCTTGATGATCATGGAATAAAACCGTTTGTAGCGGTTGTCATAAGGCATAATGACGTAGGCTATCTTATTGCTCATGGATCTGCCTCCCGGGTTCACCGATTTATCTGTCTTATATGGTAGAGAACCGGAATCTTTTTGTCAAGACCTGCGGAAACAGATGATTGGGCCCTTGCAGCATCCGATAATAGTGGTATGATAAAGATACAGCAAAGGTTCGGCGGCCGTGAGAACGGCAGACGGACGTTGAAAGAGAGGGACGGATATGTACTGCAATAAATGCGGGAACGAGATCAAGGGCGATATGCGGTTCTGCAATCGCTGCGGCGCACCGGTGAAGCCGGCCGGTGACGGGACACCGGCCGGTGACGGGAAACCCGCCGGTGACGGGAAACCCGCCGGTGACGGGAAATCCGCCGGTGTCGGGAAACCCGCCGGAAAAACCGGCTCGAAGAACACCTGGATCCTTCCGGTCGTTCTGCTGGGCGTTCTGGTGCTGGGCGCCGGAATCTATTTTCTCTTCCTGCGCGGAAACGGCAAAGACCCCGATCCTTCCGCGGCGGCGCCGGGACGCACGGAAAACTATACGGTGCAGAGAGACACGCAGGGATTCGTAAAGGAGCAGACCACGGCCCGCCCGACCGTTCCGCAGATACCCGATACGATGCCCGCGTTCATCGAACCGCCCGTCACCGTGCCGCAGACGGTCCCGGCTCCGCAGACGACCGAGGCGCCGCGGGCGACGGAAGCCCCTCGGACCACCGAAGCGCCTACGGAAGGCCCCACGGCGGTCGTTTCCACCACGGCGCCGGTCCGGGTGTCGGTGGGCGATATCGTGACCTTCGGCGTGTATGAACAGGACGGCAATTACGGAAACGGCGCCGAACCCATCGAATGGATCGTCTTTACCATGAACGGCGATCAGGTATGGCTGCTGAGCCGCTATATCCTGGATGCGCGGCCGTTTAATTCCACAATAGACAGCATCTGCTACGCGGAAAGCGAAGTCAATTACTGGCTGAACACCACGTTCCTGAATACCGCGTTTACGGAAGCGGAACAGAACAGCATGCTGGTGCTGGAAGCAGATCCGGCGGCCAATCCCTATCACCGGGAGACCGGCCAGGGCTGGACAACTTTCGAGAAAGCGGCCCTTCTGTCCCTCTCCGAAATCGAAGAGTATTTTCCTTCGCCGGCGTCCCGTCTGGCACAGGGCACCCCGTATGCCCGGTCGCGTACCGCCCTGTTCGTGGCGGATAACGGAAACAGTCCCTGGTGGACGCGGACCATGGGCAGCACGGCGCGTCTGGCGACGCTGACCCGCAGCGACGGCAGCTTCAATTTCGACGGCCGCGACCTGACGATCGAAGAATTCGGCGTGCGTCCCTGCATCAGCCTGCCGCGGGACGTGCTGCGGTAAAAGTGCGGAAGACGAAAACCCGCCCGAAACACTT
>CADBQE010000234.1 GCA_902796695.1 uncultured Lachnospiraceae bacterium | reverse complement strand
AGAAGGAGGCAAAAACATCGGTCCGGGTCTTGTCTCCCCACCAGTTCTGCAGGATATACGTCCTCTTTTCCAGCGAATAGAAAGGCGCCTCAAAAGTTTCGCCTCCTAAATCGGCCAGTACGCGCCCGGTCGTTTCGCCGACGGAGGCCCAGCCGTCCGGGATCTCGCCGTAAGCGGGCGCCAGCCGGATCGACTCCGTGCCGGGAAAGCCGGGGTCCGCGGTCCAGCGAAAATGATGGAAGATCTTCCAGCGTTCCTGCTCACCCGGTATCTGCACGGCCACACCGGTCAGATGCAGTTCTTTTACGTCATAGACTGTTTTGATATAGACGACATCTCCGTTCCCGGATTTCTCTATTTCCTCCCGACCGTCGTTCACCGGTTCATCGGCGGCGTTGACGACGACCTGCAGGGCGCCTTGGCAGGAGGCGATTTCTTCTTCTGTCAGATCGTTCAGGACGTGCTCCGGGAACCCGAGCTCCAGCAGCCGTTGCCGGATCTCCTGCGTCTCCTGCCGCTCCTGTCCCTGCGGTGCCGCCGGGCTCCATTTCATCGGATAACGGCTGCCGAACAGATACCCGCACGCGCAGCCGAGCACGAGTATGGCCGTAAGGACACACACGATGCTGCGGTCCGTCACTTTCACGGGAGCGGCCTGGACGGCATATCCGGCTTCCTCCATTTCTTTTGAGAGATGATACAGGACCCGGAGGATCAGGACATATCCGGCGATCATGGCAATGCCGATCACCCATCCGCTGTATTGCATGAAAGCCAGCACGTCAGCGGCCGCGTGCCAGATGATCAGGGCCAGCACGCCTTCCGCCTGCGGCGGAAAGCCCGCCTTTTGCTGCACGGCCCGAAGTCCCCGCCAAAAGCAGAGCAGCAGAACAAGGGTAAGCGCCGCGGCGGCAATGCCCAGCCCCGTTACGACCGGAGAAGTCAGGATCCGGCCCCTAAGGAAGGTCGTGTTCAGGATCAGCACCGGGAAAAAGTACGCGGCCCGAACGGCGCTGATGATATAGCAGCCCCGAAACCACTTATTTTCACGCCGCAGCGTGCGGAACCCCAGCAGCAACAGCAGCGTGCCGACGGCGGGGAGGATATACTGCAGGTTCCAGAAATTCAGTGTGACAGCGCAGAGAGCCATGCCCGCAAGCACGCGGATCATAGCTTTCTCCCACGGCGTCACGTCTTCCGCAACGTCATCGGGAGGCAGTTCCGCCACATTCGCTTCCAGCATGGTTTCAAAGTCTTTTTCGCTTAAGGCCGCCCATTCGCGTTTACTCATGTGCTTCACCTCCCAGCATCCTGCGAAGCTGCTTTTTCAGGCGGTACAGTTTTCCTTCGACCGCCCGTTCCGACAGCCCCAGTTCGGCCGCGATCTGCGCCGTAGACTGAAGGTAGTAGTATTTTCTGTAAAACAGGATCCGGTCTCTTGTCGGCAGCTTCACCAGCGCCGCGGCGAGTGCGGCCTGCCGCTCCTGCCGGATCAAGATCTCCTCCGGGCCCGGGTCCGGCGACGGAGCGTCCTCGGGGATCTCTTCCGTGCGGTTTAGGACATCGGGCCGCCGCCTGCAGTTCAGCGCGGTATTCCGGGCGATCGCCGTCAGCCAGGCATTCCAGCTGCCCCGTTCCGGATCATACTGCCCGATCTTCTCCCAGATCCGCAGGATCACATCCGACAGGCATTCCTCCCGGTCCTGCGGATCCGCTACGATCGGCGCGATAATATACTTTATCAGAGGACCGTAATGCAGAAGCAGGGCGTCCATGCCCTCTTCCTTCCTCTGTTTCAGCAATGTGATGATCTCCTGTTCCCGCACCCTGCAGCCTCCGTCGGATTGGTTCTCTGCCTCATTATACACGGCCCCGCGGAAAAACCCACGGGTTCGAATAATAATTAGAATATTTTGCATCAAAAAACAGGGGCGGTTTTCGGCCGCCCCTGCCTTTCTTCTCTTTTACAGAACGAACTCTCCGTCCTTCACATCCACCTTCACGGTGTCGCCGGCCTGGTAGCGGTCGGACAGGATCGCGCGGGCGATGCGGGTCTCGATCTCGGCCTGGATGTAGCGTTTGATGGGACGCGCGCCGTAGGCGGGATCGTACCCTTCCGCGATGATCTTGTCCGCGGCGGCATCGGTCAGTTCCAGCTTCAGTTCCTTTTCTTCCAGACGCGCGGCCAGGGCTTTGGTCTGCAGGCCGATGATGGCCCGCATGTCCTTTTTGCTGAGCGGCTTGTAGAAGACGATCTCATCCACACGGTTTAGGAATTCCGGGCGGAAGCTGCGGCGCAGGATGCCCAGGATCGCCTGACGCGTCTCATCGCTGATCTCGCCGTCTTCCTTCACATCCTCCAGCAGGATATCGGAGCCCAGGTTGGAGGTCATGATAATGATCGTGTTCTTGAAGTCCACGGT
>CADBQE010000233.1 GCA_902796695.1 uncultured Lachnospiraceae bacterium | reverse complement strand
GCATCCGCCAGCGGCTCGATCTCGGTGTCCTGTCCGTCCACGGTGGCTTTCCAGCCCTTGTCGATGGGCAGGGAATACACGAGCAGGGACTTTTCATCCGCCGTCACCGTGCCGGCGATCCGGGTCGTGAACGTCTTGTCCGTAAACTCCGTGATCTCCAGCGGATGCGAGCTGAGCTGATCGTAAAACGCGATAAAGTTATCGATATTCAGACGGTGCATGGTGCCGCTGATATTGGACCCGGATTCGGAGGCGACCAGCTTCAGAACGTCGCCGGCCTCCACGTAGCCGAAATCGACCAGATAATTGCGGTTCAGGCTGTCCCAGATACGGGATTTCTCCCCGTTCACGGTCGCGGTCACTTTCCGCACGGAACCGGTAACGTGGGCGTAGTAGAAGCCGGGCTGGTCGGCTACATAGGTCATATCCGTTCCGGAAATCGACGGCGTCACTTTGTCAAACACATTGGCGACGCCCGCGGTCAGGTTCGCGTAGCTGTTCTGGCTCTTGACGGGGTCGCTGGTGGAAGGCTTCCACAGCTTCGCCATATCCTGCGGGATCAGATAGCCCAGCGGCAGCGTGTACAGGTTGTGATACAGGTAGTGGGCGCCGTTCTTGCGGTCCGTGGCGGAGCTGACCAGCTCGTAGATCGGACTGTTCGGCAGGCGGGAATCCGTCAGCGTATATTCGACGCCCAGGAAGGAATACATGAACGGAGTGGCGCCGGTGATGGCGTACGCGTTGGTATTGCCCTCCAGACCGACTTTGCAGTAAAAATCGGAGATCGCCTTGTTGGTGGTGGAAGAGAAGAGGGAAGCGCTGTTGTAGCCGAAATAGGCGCCGTCGTTCTTGGTGCGGATGCGCTGCCGTTCGATGCGGGTGAAGATCCGCCCCTCCTCGGCTTTTTCCACCAGTTCGTCAAAGCAGTCGTTAAAGACCATGAAGTCGGAGCGCTTGACGTAGGAGACGCTCGTGACCGCGGTGTTGAGCCCCATTTCCACGATCAGGACGCAGAGGATCAGGGCCCAGGCGGTGGAACGTTCCAGATACCCGGCTTTGTGCAGGTAGCCGAACAGCGTGTACAGCGCAATGAAAGCGATGCTGGCGTAGCAGGCGTAATATGGGATCTCCGCGGAGTCCGTAATGACTTCCGCGATCAGGATCAGCCCGATGGCGGCCCACATGATGCGGACCAGCGTTTCCTTGCGGACTTCTTCTCCCTTGCGGATGCCTTCAAAGCACATAGCGGTCAGCAGGAAGGTGTACAGGAAGGAGAAGCGGCAGGGCAGGGAATTGGGGTAATGGAAGCCGTGCCACATGAAGTCCAGCATATTCATGTTGCAGCTGAGCAGCAGGAAGCCGAGCAGAATCGTATTGGCGATCTTTTCGCGGAAGCTGATCTTTTTGTTCATGTAATAAAGCGGGATCAGCAGGAAGACCAGAACGCCGGAATAGAGGTTGGGCCAGTGATCCAGTCCGATCTCGCAGTCTACGACCACCAGATGGCGCGCCAGCATTTCCACGATGGAGAAATAGTTGGTCAGCGTCTTCGGGAAAACGGAGCCGGAGGACGCCGTACCCGCCAGCGCCATGGCGGCGGGCAGCACCAGCACGGCGGCGATGGCGCCGGCCAGCAGGGAGAAGAACGCGAAGTTCAGGAACTTCCGGAGCAGCTGCCGTCCGGTAAACGGGGACTGCGCGATCAGCCGGTTGAAGAAATACAGCACCAGGAAAATGCAGAGCATGATGCTGATGTAATAGTTGCACAGGATGGCCAGCGCCAGCGAGATGCAGTAGACGAACGGCTTGTCCTCTTTGACCAGCTTTTCCAGTCCGTAGATGACAATGACCGCCAGCCACAGCACGTCCAGCCACATGACGTTCCAGCTGTAGGCTGCCATATAGCCGCTGAGCGCATAGCAGATGCCGCAGATCGTAATGCCGAAATGACGGGTGTTGAAGCGCCGGGACAGATACCAGGCCATGGCCCAGCCGCACAGGCCGATCTTGAGAACGATCAGGAAGGTGATGAATTCGATCATGTATTCCGTGGGGACAAGTATCGCCAGAAAATGCAGCGGTCCGCACAGATAATACGCAAACAGCGCGGAATAATTGCTGCCCAGCCCGATGTCGAAGGCATACAGCAGGCTTCTTCCTTCCCGCACGCGGTCGGCCATATCTTCAAAGAAGGCGATGTACTGGTGATACAGGTCCGTACGCAGGAAGCAGTTGTCCCCGAAGGGCCAGATCTCCTTGCCGGCGAAAATCCCGAGCATGATCAGCACCGGGATGACGAAGGCCAGTATCAGTGGCAGTTTTTCCTGGAAACTCCGCTTAGTTCTCATCGGGATTCTCCTTACGTCCTGTCGGCTTCCGGGGGCCTGTGAGGTCTCCTCGCTTTCCCGGGCCTGTCGGTTTTTAAAAATGAACAGCTTGCTGAATACATAGTTCAGGATTACGACGATCACGGCGGCCGCCAGCTTCATGATCCGTTCGTTTCCTTTCAACAGGTCCACGCCGATAAACAGCATGGCCTGCTCGATCCCGAGGGTGATCAGCCGGCCGGCCGCGAAGCGGCCCATCTCGGGCAGGACCGTGCGCAGGTGATAATCCCGGCTTTCGAATACGAAATGTTTGTTCGTGAAATAGGCAAACAGGACGGCGACGATCCACGCGATCACGTTGGCGATCAGGTAATTGACGTTCAGGCGGAGCAGTCCGTCGTAGACCACGTAGTTGACCGCGGTGGTCAGCACGCCGAAGATCAGATAGGTGATCGTTTCCCGGTTCAGGAAGCGCTGCAGGAGTTTTTTCATGCGGACTCCTTTCCGCGGGGATCCGGCGTGATCTCCGGACTGGCAAGGTCGCTTTCCTTCAGAATGTAGACCGGGCGGTCCTTCGCCTCCAGATAAATATGGGAGATGTATTCCCCTACGATGCCCAACGACAGCTGCAGCGTGCCGCCCAGGAAGAGGACCACGCACAGCAGCGAGGCGTAGCCGGGCACGTCCTTGCCCATGACAAGCGTTTTGATCAGCGTGACGAGCAGGTACAGGATCGCGGCAACGAACAGCAGGATGCCGGAGTTCCGGATCAGCTTCAGGGGCTTGACGGTAAACGAGGTGATGCCGTCGATGGCGTATTTCAGCAGGCTGCGGAAGCTCCATTTGCTGGTCCCCATCGTGCGCTCCACGTTTTCATAGGGGATCCAGACGGTATCGAAGCCGACCCAGACGAAAATGCCCTTGGAGAAGCGCTCCACTTCGGAAAGCTTCAGAATCGCGTTCACCATGGGACGGCTCATCATGCGGAAGTCCACGGCGTTCTGCGGCATTTTCACGTCGGAGAGGGAGTTGCTGAAACGGTAGAACAGGCCGGAAATGCGGCTGGTCAGGCTCTTTTCGCCTTTGCGGCTCTTCCGGCAGGCCGCCGCGCAGTCATGGCCGGCTTCGATCTCGCGGATCATGTCCGGGATCAGGGCGGGCGGATGCTGCAGGTCCGCGTCCATCACGATCACGTAGTCGCCGGTGCTGTGCTTAAGACCGGCGTACATGGCGGCTTCTTTGCCGAAATTGCGGGAAAAGGAAAGATAATGGACGCGTTCGTGATCGCGGCTGAGGCGGCGCAGGATCGCGAGCGTTTCGTCGCGGGAGCCGTCGTTGACAAAGATATAGGAAAAGCGGTATCCCCGGACGTCCGAAAGGACCCGTTCGCTTTCCGCCAGAAAGCTGTCCAGGACCTCGGCTTCGTTAAAACAGGGAACGATGATATCCACCGAATGCATAACAATGATACTCCGTTTCGGATGCTCGGGCGGACGCTGCCGTCCGGAACAATAAAAATCTGTATGAGCCGAAGCCCATCTTAATTATTATAGGACAAAGCCTTCCGAATGTAAACAGAAATCCGGGGGATTTCGGGGATAAATCAGGACGCGTCGGGACCGGATCCGCTGCCGCTTTCCGGGACGTCGGACGGCAGTTCTTCGGGCGGCGCGGCGAACTCATTCCGCCGCTTCTCCGAAGCTTTCAGGAACAGAATGAAGATATAGAGCAGGATCGGCAGCGCGATCGTGAGGCCCAGAGCCGCCCTGAAAACGATCTGTGCGGTCTCGCTTCCGATGAAGGCGGCAACGAGGCAGACGATGTACATAGACAGGAGAATGACGATGACGGTGACGGCTCCGATCCGCTGGAATTTTTTCATGGGGATTCTCTCTTTCATTGACGAAAGTATTCGGATGCATTATAATAAACAAACTCAGGAATGTCAACGAAGAGGAAGAGAAGCGATGGCAGAAGAGAAAACAGAAAAAGGTGCCCTGCTGGTGATCTCGGGATTCTCCGGCGTAGGGAAGGGAACCGTGATCCGCAAACTGATGAGCGCCCATCCGGACTATGCGTTTTCCGTGTCGGCCACGACCAGACCGCCCCGCCCCGGGGAAGTGCACGGCAAAGACTACTTTTTCGTGGACCGCGATACGTTCGAACAGTGGGTGAAGGAAGACCGCTTCCTGGAATACGCCCGCTTTTTCGAGAAGGCGTACGGGACTCTGAAGGACCATGTGGAAGACCTGCGGAATCAGGGAAAGACCGTGATCTTGGACATTGAAGTGGAAGGGGCCCGCAACGTGATGAAGGCCTGCCCCGATGCCGTATCGGTCTACATTATCCCGCCCAGCGCCGCGGAGCTCAGGCGCCGCATCGAAGGCCGCGGAACGGAGACGCCGGAGCAGATCCGCGCCCGCATGGAAAAAGCGCTGGCCGAAGCGGACATCGTGCCCGAATACCGCCATCTGGTCGTCAATGATTCCGCCGAAGAAGCGGCCGATGAGATCCACGGCCTGCTGCACAGCCGGAAAAAGACCCGCGTGCCGCGCCGCCGGGCCCTGGAAATGACCAGACAGATCCAGTCGGATCTGCGGAAATTCTTGCAAGAAGACGAAAACTGTGATAAGATAAATTGATGTATTCTGATCAACCTAAAGGAGTTCAAATATGCTGCATCCTTCTTACTCGGAGCTGATGACTAAAATCAATGATGACGCCGGACACCCCCTGGTGCAGAGCCGTTACACCATTGTGATGAGCACGGCCAAGCGCGCCCGCCAGCTGGTGGACAAGGGCTATCATTCCCTGCCGGAAAATTCCAAAAAGCCGCTTTCCATCGCGGTG
>CADBQE010000232.1 GCA_902796695.1 uncultured Lachnospiraceae bacterium | reverse complement strand
TCTTTGATATCCATTCTGTCTTTGGGTCTCCCAATATTATTAATCACTTTATAATATATTTGAAGCGGACTTCTCCGTCCGCTCCGTTCAATGTTTTTATTCCCTGATGAATCCGCTTCTCTCCAGCCCCAGCACCACCAGCGGGATCAGTACGATGTGCAGGATGATTCCCGGGACCGCGTTCGTGAACGCGCCGGCAATGAAGAGCTGCCAGCTGAACGCCGAACTGCCCAGGCCCCAGAGGATGACGCGGGCGATGCCCCAGACGAGGCGGCCCAGGATCATGGCGCCGATCAGGCTGACGTACACGCGCCAGGGCTTTTTCGGGAGCAGTCGGTACAGCCAGCCGGCGGTGAAACCGTAGCAGGCCAGTTCGGCCATCATGCCGATGGCGTTCGGGAACAGCACGGGCATGTTGAAGAGCAGGGAGCGCATCAGCGGGGCGATCAGTCCCACCAGAAAGCCCCAGCCGGGGCCGCAGATGAAGCCGCACAGCAGCACCGGGATATGCATGGGGCTCAGCATTTTGCCGATCTCCGGGATCTGGCCCGTTAAGAAGGGAAGGACCAGTGCGAGGGCCAGGCAGACGGCCGAGATCACCAGATTTTTTACTTTTTTGTCACGCATTCGGCGCGCTCTCCTTTCCCGCGATCCGCTCCCGCACCTGCGCCAGCGTCAGATCCCGTTCCCGCGCGATGCGGGCCAGGTCCTCGTATTCGATCTTGCAGCGCTCCGTGCCGTAGCCCTCGGAGCGTTTAACGGTCACCGGACCGAAAGGCGTTTCCCGTTCGGAAAAGGAGCGGCGCAGCACACGGCGGCGCGTGGCATTTTCGCGCAGGCCGATCGTGGTGGTGTGGCGAAAGATCTGACGGATCAGCTCCTCTTTTTCTTCCACCCGGCAGATCACGCGGATCAGGGTGCCCGGGCGGTTCTTCTTCATCTGCACGGGGATCGTGTAGGCTTCCAGGGCGCCGGCCGCAAAGAAGCGCTCCAGGGCGAAGGAGATCTCCTCCGCGGTCATGTCATCCACGTTGCAGTTCAGTTCCCAGATCAGGTCGGTATCCTCCGCGGAAGCCGCTTCTCCTAAAAAGGCGCGCACGCAGTTGGCGGCGGGAAAGTCCTTCTTTCCGCAGCCGTATCCGACGGCTTTGACCGCAAGCGGCGGCATTTCCCCGAACCCGGCCGCAAAATGCTTCAGCAGGGCGGCGCCGGTGGGCGTGCACAATTCGCCGCTTATCTTTCCGCCGTAGATGGGCACGTCCCGCAGGATATACGCCGTGGCGGGAGCCGGGACCGGCAGTATGCCGTGAGCGCAGCGGACCGTGCCGCAGCCCACATGGACCGGGGAGGCCAGCACTTTGTCCGGCGTCAGCTTTTCCATCAGCAGACAGACCGCCGCAACATCCGCCACCGCATCCATGGTGCCGACCTCATGGAAATGGATGTCCGGCACCGGGCGGCCGTGCACATGGCCCTCCGCCTCCGCGATCAGGGTATAGACCGCGGACGCGTGGCTTTTTACGGCTTCGGAAGCAGGCAGGCCTGCGATAAGGTCCCGGATGTCCTGCAGGCTGCGGTGCACGTGCGGGTGATGGTGGTCATGGTCATGGTCGTGGTCGTGATCATGATGATGGTCATGGTCATGATCGTGATGGGGGTCATGGTCGTGATCATGGCAGTCATGGTCATGATGGTCATGGTCATGATGATGGTCGTGATCGCGGTCTTCCGGAAGATCTCTCTCCTCCTGCCCGTTCACGGTCACTTTCATCTGCGTCCCGCGGATCCCGCATTTATCGGCCAGAACGTATTCATAATGCACCCCGGGGATTCCGAGTGCGTTCAATTCATCGATCACGGCTTCTTTGTCCGGAAAGAGTTCCAGCAGGGCGGCCGTCAGCATATCGCCCGCCGCGCCCATGCCGCAGTCCAGATACAGCAGTTTCACAGAAACCTCCTTACCACCAGCGGGCCTGTACATTGGTCAGATAGGCTACCCCCAGCGCGTTGTGCCCCGCATGCGCGCCGATCGTGGGATTGACCTCATCGATGCTTACGACCTTCAGGCCGAGCTCCGTTTCGATCTGAGCCGCGAATTCCCGGGCCTCCTCTTCCGCCACCGTGTGGACAACGGAGCAGACCGTGGTCTTCGGATCCAGTTTTTTCAGCTGTTCCATGATCGTCTTCTTGCCGGTCTGGCGGCCCCGCACCTTGGTGAAGGGGACGATTTTCCCTTCTTCGAAATACAGAATGGGCTTGATGTTCAGGACGGTGCCGACCATGCCGCTGATCGGAGAAAGGCGGCCGCCGCGCACCAGATAATCCAGATGGTCCACCAGGAAGTACACATTGGCCCCGGCCTTGCTCTCCTCGGAGATCCTCACCACCTCATCAAACGTCCGGCCGGCCTGCTTTAACGCGACCGCCTGCTTGACCAGCAGGCCGATCGGAGCACACTCCAGGCGGGAATCCACCACATGAATGCGGGCGTCCCGGTACTGCTGCATCAGGTCCTCCGCCTCCACGCAGACCGTATTATAGCTGCCGCTGCAGTCGGAGGACGCCATAAACACAATAATATCAAAGCCGTCCAGCACCGCCTGCTCCATGATCCCGTGCACCCGGTCCGGGTTGCATCCCATCGAATACGCGCGCTCGCCGCCTTCCATCCGCTCAAAAAACTTATCCGTCGGCAGCACATTGCCGTCCCCATAGATCACGCCGTCGTTGAAATGATAATACTGGGGCATGATCGCGATATTTTCCCGTTCGACGAACTCCGGCGTGGTGTCGGCGTTGACGTCCGCCATGATCACAAATTCTCTCATCGTTTATCCTCTGCACATTGGTCGGCGGCGCGCCCGTGCCCGTTTCCGGATGAACGGAACGGGTCTGGCGGCTGCCGCTTCAGGTTCTTTGCGGTCCGCCGCGTCGCTCAATAGTTTTCGGCGCGCAGTTCGAAATAGGCCTGCGGATGCGCGCAGACCGGGCAGATCTCCGGCGCCTGCGTGCCGACCACGATGTGGCCGCAGTTCCGGCATTCCCATACCTTCACTTCGCTGCGCGCGAAGACTTCCTGCGCCTCCACGTTGCGGAGCAGGGCGCGGTAACGCTCTTCATGGTGCTTCTCGATGGCCGCCACGCCGCGGAATCTGGCCGCCAGTTCCGGGAATCCTTCTTCCTCCGCGGTCTTCGCGAAGCCTTCGTACATGTCGGTCCACTCATAGTTCTCCCCGTCGGCGGCGGCCGCCAGGTTTTCCGCCGTGCCGCCTATGCCGCCCAGTTCCTTGAACCAGAGTTCCGCATGTTCTTTTTCATTGTCCGCCGTTTTTGCAAACAGCGCCGAGATCTGTTCAAAACCTTCCTTTTTAGCCCGGGAGGCGAAATACGTGTATTTGTTCCTGGCCTGGGATTCGCCCGCAAAGGCCTCCCATAAATTCTTTTCGGTCTGCGTTCCGGCGTATTTGTTGCTCATGACTGCTCCTTTCTCTTACTGCCTTGTCAGGATCGTCCGGCCCCCGTTTTCCGTTCAGACACCGGGGCCGTTCGAAATATTATACTATGCCGGAGGACGCTGTGCAAGGATGATTTCCTCTTTTGTTTTCGCCGCGCCTGTGGTAGAATCGGACAGAGAGAGGCGGACTTTGCCGCCGATGCCGGGACCTTTGGACCAGCGGCCCGGTCAAAAACGGCGGAGGGCCCGTCCCTCCGTCACGTCAGATCACAGGAGTCGGATCATGAAGAGTTTTCGGAGCACGAATGATTATGTCGCATCGGAGGAGCTGATCCAGGCGGTCAATATCGCGATGACGCTGGAGAAGCCGCTGCTGATCAAAGGGGAGCCGGGCACGGGCAAGACGATGCTGGCGCAGGCGGCGGCGGACGCGCTGGAGCGGCGTCTGATCATCTGGAACATCAAGTCCACCACAAAAGCCCAGGACGGGCTGTACGTGTACGACGTGGTGCAGCGGCTGTACGATTCCCAGTTCGGGGGCAAGGCCGTGGACAACATCGCGCAGTATATCCGGCTGGGCAAGCTGGGCGAGGCGTTCTCGGCGGAGGAACCGGTCATCCTGCTGATCGACGAGATCGACAAGGCGGATCTGGAATTCCCCAACGACCTGCTCTGGGAGCTGGACAGGATGGAATTCCACATCCCGGAGACCGGGGAGACGATCCGCGCCAGGCAGCGGCCCGTGGTGATCATCACGTCGAATGCGGAGAAGGAACTGCCCGGCGCGTTCCTGCGGCGCTGCATCTTCCACTATATCGAATTCCCGGACCCGGAGCAGATGGAAAAGATCCTGCGCGTGCATTTTGACAAACTGGACGACAAGTTGCTGCAGCAGTCGATGGAAGCGTTCTACTATCTGCGTTCCCTGGACGGCATCGAGAAAAAGCCTTCCACCTCCGAGCTGGTGGACTGGGTGCGCGCGCTGCAGGTGAGCGGGATCCCGGTCAGCCGCATCCGGAAGGAGATTCCCTTCGCCGGCGTGCTGCTGAAGAAGGACAAAGATATCGAAACCATGAAGAGACGGCTGCGCTGATGTTTATCGGATTCTTTTATTACCTGAAGCTGCGCGGGTTCGGCGTGAGCCTGACGGAGTGGGTCACCCTGCTGGACGGCCTGCTGTTCGGCCTGCACGGATCCTCTTTCACCGGCTTCTATCAGCTCTGCCGCGCCGTTCTGGTCAAATCAGAAGCCGATTACGACAAGTTCGACCGCATCTTCCTGGAATACTTTAAAGATGTTCCCTATGAAGACGACGAACTGCCCGAAGAGCTCATGCGCTGGCTGGAAAAGCCGCAGGAAGTGATGGAAGCCTTCCGTGCCTTTCTGCAGGATCAGGGATACGCGCAGAAGGATATCGAAGAGATTCTCAAGATGTTCGAAGAGCGCCTGAAGGAGCAGAAAGAGGAGCACAACGGCGGCTCCTACTGGATCGGCACCGGCGGTTTTTCGAATTTCGGGCACAGCGGCCACAGCCCGCAGGGCATCCGCGTGGGCGGCGTCTCCCGCTACCGCCGTGCCTTCCAGGTGGCCGGCGAGCGCCGCTTCCGCGACTTCCGCACGGACAATGTG
>CADBQE010000231.1 GCA_902796695.1 uncultured Lachnospiraceae bacterium | reverse complement strand
TTGCATTTGGCCGCGAACTTTCTATCCTTGAATTTCTTCATGAAGCTTTTGACGTCCATATCCATGATCCCGTTCGGCCGCATGCGCGCCGCGGCCTGGATAATGCCTGTCAGCTCGTCTGCGGTAAACAGGCTTTTTTCCAGATCCGTTTCCGGGCGGATATCATTCCGGTTCGTATATCCGTGGGACAGAACGGCGCGGATGTCCTCCTCGGGCACGCCGGCCTCCCGCAGAGGGCCTTCCGTATGGGCCAGGTGCTCCTCCGGGTACTTCTCGTAATCGTAGTCGTGCAGAAGTCCCACGGCTTCCCAGTGCTCCTCGTCCGCCCCGAAATGGCGGGCCATAGCCCCCATCGCATAGCGGACGTTCCGGCTGTGCAGCAGCAGATGATCTTCCGTGATCATCTCCCGGATCAGGCGCTGCGCCTCTGCTATCGTCAGTTTTTCCATAACAGATTCACCTCTTCTCCGCTCCGGTTCAGCCTTTGTGCTTCTCAAACCACTCCGTGATCTCATTCAGTCTCTTGAGGCGGTGCGAGGGCTTGCCGCTGCGGGAAAGCTCGTGATTTTCGCCCCGGAAGCAGACCATCTTCGCCTCCACGCCGTGCGCGATCAGGGAGGTAAACATCTGATAGCCCTGGTCGATCGGGCAGCGGTAGTCCTCAAAGGAATGGATGAACAGCGTAGGCGTTTTCACGCGGTCCGCGTATTTCATGGGGCTGTGGAACCAGAGCTTTTCCGGATCGTCCCACGGACTGGAGAGGTTCTGATCTTCCGTAAAGCCTACGCCGATATCGGACACGCCCAGCATGGAAAACCAGTTGGAAATGGAGCGCTGGCTGGCCGCGGCCTTAAAGCGGTCCGTGTGGCCGATGATCCAGTTGGTCATAAAGCCGCCGTAGGAGCCGCCGGTCTCGAACACATTGGTGCGGTCCATGGCCGGATAGGCATCCAGCGCCGCATCCGTAAAGGCCATAATGTCCTCATAGTCCACGGTTCCGTATTTTCCGCGGATATCCATGAACGCGCCGCGGCCGTCCGATCCGGTCGGATTGCAGAAGATCACGAAGTAGCCTTTGCCGGCCCAGTACTGCATTTCATGATAGAACACCGGCCCGTACACGGTCTTGGGACCGCCGTGGACGTCCAGGATCACCGGATATTTCTTCGCCGGATCGTAATCCATCGGCTTCAGGACAAAGCCGTGCACTTCATAGCCGTCCCGCTGCACGTTGCAGATCTCCGGCTGCGCCACATATTTTCCTTTCAGCGCCGCTTCGTTAAAGCGGGACAGCTGTCTGCCCGTTCCGTCGTACAGTTCCAGCGCTTTCATGCCGAACAGTCCGATCATCAGGATCTTGTCGCCGCAGATGTCAAAGCTGTCCACGGAGCCGGGGCGGGTAAATACCGGCGAGATCTCGCCGTTTTCCAGTTTGTACAGTCCCGCGCTGTCAAAGCGGGTGGAAATGAAATAGCAGACGTCGCCGACCATTTTCAGGCCCCGGCCGCCGCCGTAGCGCACGTCCGATCCCACCGAGGAATGGATCGACTCGCCGTGTTTCGCGTACAGGCTCAGTTCGCCGGTCTTATAATCCAGCCGGTAAAAGTCGCTGTCCGTATTCAGGCCGAAGCGCGGTTCCGCAGCCAGCACGAGCAGGAAGCTTTCCCCGACGGCAAAGCCGTTGATCTCGAAGTCTTCGCTGCTGGCCGCCAGCGTCCGGGTCTTTCCCGTTTCCGCGTCCAGGCAGCGGATCTCGCCGGTCCCCCGCATCTTAAGGAGGGGCTTTACCGGGTAGACTGTGAAGAACAGACTCTTCTTATCCTTGGAAAGCTCCGCCTGTCCCACGTTTTCGCAAAGCGCGGAAAGCCGGGTCAGGCTTTTCTTTTTTCTGTCATAGCGGAACAGGGACGTATATGCGCCCCGGGTGTACGTAGAACCGTTCCACCACCAGGGGACCTGCTCGATAATCTCGTAATCCTTGTTTTCCTTCACGTGCTTCTGATACGCGGCCAGCAGCTTCGGATCGCCTTTATACAGGTCCTCAAAGCCGGGGAAGGTCGTACCCAGCACCATCAGGTCGCCGTTTTCCAGCGGCATGACCTTGCTCACGGGGATCGGGAAGCGGAAGGCCTCCTGCGCCTCGCCGCCTTTTAAAGAAATGGTATACCAGCGGCTGGAAATATCGCCCTCTTCTCCTTTTTCCCGGTTGCCGGGGAAGAGGATCGTGTCCTCGTCCAGATACTGGAAGCTGCGTTCTTTGCCGAAGGAAGTCAGGCGGATAAACTTGCGGTCCCGGTACAGGGTCAGGAACGAACGGTACTCGTCTTTCTTTTTATTGATTTCCGAAACCACCAGGCACGCGCCGGTGCCGGCCGGAGAAAAGGCAATGCCCGACAGGAATTTCAGGCCCATAAACTCATCCACTGCAACAGGTTTCATTGTGTCCTCCTTATTGATACACGGGTGTTGCTTTCAGTATAAAATCAGGCGGGAGTCCTGTCAAGGCCGGGTGCGGCCCCACGGAACCCGTGCAGATTCCGCTTGCGTTCCGAGGTTATTTATGCTACAGTTCTTTTGTTAAGGGGAGTAGCCTGCGCGCTGCGTTTTCCGGATCGTCATCACGGCCGAGAGCCCGGTCCGGAAAAGAAAAAGGCAAGACTTTACGCATCTTGAAAATGCGGGAGTCTTATTTTTTTCCCGTGGAAAAGGAGCCTGAACCATGCTGTTTGCCATTATCCTGTTTGCCGCCACGTACGTTCTCATGATGGTCTTTCAGAAGTACCGCCCCTGGATCGCCCTGGCCAGCGCCGCCGTTTTCCTGATCAGCGGCATGCTGCCCTGGAGCAAAGCGCTCTCCTATGTGGATTTCAATGTCCTGCTCATGATCGCCGGCACCATGGGGACCGTATCCCTGCTGATCGAATCCAAAATGCCGGCGCTGCTGGCGGATATTATTCTGAGCAAGGTCTCGAACGTCAAATGGGCCATCATCGTGCTTTCGCTTTTTGCCGGCCTGGTCTCCGCCTTCATCGACAACGTCGCCACGGTGCTGATGATCGCTCCGATCGCGCTGGCCATTGCAAAAAAGCTGAAGATCAACCCCGTGGGCATGATCATTGCCATCGCCGTCTCCTCCAACCTGCAGGGCGCGGCTACGCTGGTGGGCGATACCACCTCCATTCTGCTGGGCGGCTACGCGGGCATGAGCTTTATGGATTTCTTCTGGTATAAGGGACGGCCCGGCATTTTCTGGGCCGTGGAGCTGGGTGCGGTCTGCGCGGCCTCTCTTCTGCTGATTCTGTTCCGGAATGAGAAGCAGAAGGTGAACAGCCGCGAGCGGACCGTCGTCACGGACTATTTCCCGTCCGTCCTGATGGTCGGCACCGTGGTGCTTCTGATCGCCGCCTCCTTTATTCCGAACAAGCCGGCCCTGACCAACGGTCTGATCTGCACCGGCCTGATGATCGTCGGCCTGATCCGCAGTTTCCTGAAGGAAAAGAGCTGGGCGCCCGTAACGAAGGTCATTTGGGAGATCGATTTTGAGACCATCCTGCTTCTGTTCGGCCTGTTCCTGGTGATCGGCGGCATTACGGAGCAGGGCGTGGTGGATGCCATTGCCGGCCTGCTCAGCCGGATCGGCGGCGGCAATCTGTTCCTGATCTATACGATCATCACCTGGGGCAGCGTGGCATTCTCCGCCTTCATCGACAATATTCCCTACGTCACCACCATGCTTCCGGTGGTGCGCGGCATGGCGCTGGCCCTGGGCGTGGATCCCACCATTCTGTACTTCGGGCTGCTTTCGGGCGCCACGCTGGGCGGCAACCTGACGCCGATCGGCGCCTCCGCCAATATCACCGGCATCGGCATTCTTCGCAAAGAAGGCTGGGAGGTGAAGAACAGCGATTTCCTGAAGATCGGCGTTCCCTTCACGCTGGCGGCTGTGATCCCGGCCTACATCTTCTTCTGGGTCTTCTATGCCTGATGCGGGCAGGGCGGGGCCGGGACCTTATGCGTCCCCCCCCGCCCCTCTTTTTTTCTTTACAAAAAATCCTCCGGGCGCTACAATAAATACGGATCTCTACCGATATTTTGAGAGGAGCCTGCCATGTCTGAGAAAACAGTTCGGGATATGACAAATCGGGAACAGTCACCGGAAACGTGCCCCCGGCGGCCGGATACGGCTGTGCTCTGTCTGCCGCCCGGCGCCCCTGAGGCAGGAAAGGAAAACGAAATCCCTATGAAGGAAATCACGCTGGATGCCGTCGTAGACAACGTCTCCGTCATCACAGCCTTCGCGGATGCGGAGCTGGAAGCAGCCGGCTGTCCGCTCAAGGCCATGATGCAGATCGACGTGATCATCGACGAGATCTTTGCCAATATTGCCATGTATGCCTATGCCCCCGGCACCGGCCGGGCCGATTTCGGGATCTCGGTGGACACTGAGTCCAAAACCGTGACGCTCCGGTTTTCCGATTCCGGCGTTCCCTTTAATCCGCTGACCCGGGAGGATCCCGATATCCGTCTGGGAACGGAGGAGCGCGAAGCCGGCGGCCTCGGCATTTTCATGGTGAAAAAGATGACGGACGATATATCCTATGAATATCGGAACGGCCGGAACATTCTGACCGTTCGGAAATCGTATTCCTGAGCAGCACAGCGGAGGATACTATGGAGAAATTAAAGCAGCATTTTGAGAACGGTCATCTGACCCTGTTTCTGACCGGACATATCGATTCCGCCAACAGTATCCGGACCGAAGAGCTGGTCGATCAGGTTATCACGCAGTTCATGCCTGCCTCGCTTTCGATTGACTGCAGCGAACTGAAATATATCTCCAGCGCCGGCCTTAGGATCCTGCTGCGCCTGCGGCACCGCTTCCCGGATCTTCGTCTGGACAATGTCTCGTCTGAGATCTACGAGATCCTGGATATGACCGGATTTACCGAACTGCTGAACGTAAATAAAGCCTACCGCCACATTTCCATCGAAGGATGCGAAGTCATCGGCAGCGGCGCCAACGGCAAGGTCTACCGCATCGATCCGGACACCATTGTCAAGGTCTACGATGACGCGAACGCCCTGCCCGATATCACCCGCGAGCGGGAGCTGGCCCGGAAAGCCTTCATTGCCGGCATCCCCACCGCGATCCCCTACGACGTTGTGCGGGTCGGAGACGGCTACGGCTCCGTTTTTGAACTGTTAAACGCCCGTTCTTTTGCCTCGCTTCTGATCGAGGATCCTTCGCGCCGCCCGGAGCTGGTCCGTCTGTCCGTAGATCTGCTAAACCGGATCCACGGCACGCGCCTGACCCCCGACGAACTCCCCGGCATGAAAGAAAAAGTCCTCGGCTGGGCCGAATACCTGCGGCCTTACCTGCCGGAACCGGAGACCGCCCGGCTGATCGAACTGGTGGAAAACGTCCCGGAGCACCCCTATATGCTGCACGGAGATTTCCACTTCAAAAACATCATGCTGCAGGGCCGTGAAGTCCTTCTGATCGATATGGATACCCTGAGTATGGGGCATCCCGTCTTCGAACTGGGCAATCTCTACGCCGCCTATCTGGGCTACTCGGAACTGGAGCCCGAAAAAACGCAGGTTTTTTACGGCTTCTCTCACAAAACCGCGGAAGACCTCCTGTCGGACACCCTGGACCTCTACCTGGCCGACATGCCGGCCGACATCCGTCAGAAAGCCTTCGACCAGGCCAAACTGATCTCCTGCATCCGCGTCATGCGCCGCACCATCCGCCGCCACGGCATGGACGACCCCAAAGCCCGCGCCCTCATCACCGTCAACAAGCAGCACATCTCCGACCTCCTCTCCCGCCTCGACCGCCTCGACTTCTGACCCGGCGCCATGGGGCGCCAGGTCCCGCCTGATCGGGCCGCTTACAAAGCGGCCCCTACGAAAGCCTCGGCGATGCCGTCCCCTACGATAGCCTCGGCGATGCCGGCCCCGGAGTCATGGGGACGGTTTTTTTGGTCCCGCCTGATCGGGCCGCTTACAAAGCGGCCCCTACGAAAGCCCTCGACGATGCCGGCCCCGGAACCATGGGGACGGTTTTTTTGGTTCCGCCTGATCGGGCCGCTTACAAAGCGGCCCCTACGAAAGCCCTCGGCGATGCCGGCCCCGGTCCCAATAAAAAACGGTCCCGGGAGGCTTCCTTGCGGAGGGGTCCCGGGGCCGTTTCAGGGGTATTGTGTCAGGGGTCAGCCCAGGCCGAGTTCGGCTTTCATGGCTTCCAGTTCGGCGTCTACTTTGCTGTTGGAGAGGGCTTCGTGGTAGCGGGCTTCCGCGGCCATGGTTTCGTCCACCGGCTCCAGCTGCAGTTCGGCCATGGCATTGGCTTCGTCCAGCATGTGGTCGACTTTCTCTTCAATGCGGGAGAAGGCGCCCAGGGAAGCTTCGGCTTTGTTGGCGGCGGAGTTCTTGGCCGCTTCGTTGACCTTCTGCTGTGCCTTGGCGATCTTGATCTTGGCCTGGATCACGGCCTTGCGCTGCTGCAGCTCCTGCAGGTCAGCCACCAGCTTGTCGTGCATCTGGCGCATCTTGGCGGAGTTGGAGGCCGCTACGTCATACATCTGCTGCAGGGACTCGCCCACTTCTTCCAGAGACTGTTTCTTCTTAATGAAGATTTTGGCGGAAGCTTCGTC
The DNA here is from genome assembly GCA_902796695.1 of uncultured Lachnospiraceae bacterium. Lineage (GTDB taxonomy): Bacteria > Bacillota > Clostridia > Lachnospirales > Lachnospiraceae > UBA6987. The sequence goes on along the minus strand of CADBQE010000231.1, from coordinate 12,174 downwards.
GCCGGCCGCCAGAGCTTTCTTCGCCATGGCCGTGTATTTTTCGACCTCTTCCTGATTGGCGACCAGGTTTCTCTTGGCTTTGGCTTCGTCCGCCATGACGGAAGCGGTCTCCCGCTTGACTTCCGCCAGGTCGCCGGTCAGCTCACGCAGATACTGCTCGATCATCTTTTCCGGATCTTCCGCCTTGTCCAGCATGGCATTGACGTTGGAAGAAATGATGTCTTTGAAACGCTGTAAAATACCCATTTTCTGCTCCTTTTGCTTAATAATATCAAACAGGGTCCAATCCCTTCCGTTCTTATCTATTGTACGGAAAAAGTCTTCCGGGGTCAAGCATTTCCGCTTCCCGCCCGGTCTTCTTTTTTGTTCAGGCGGTTCCAGGCCTTCAGGAAATCCCGCCCGGCAAACAGCAGGAGCGCGCCCACCAGTACGACCAGAGCAATGACCCAGCCGGTGCTGTTTCTTTCCCCCATGATATTATCCGCCGTACGGCGCAGGGCTTCGCCGGCCGCGGCGGCTTTCTGAGGGGAAGTAAGTCCCTCTCCGTCCGAAAAGGCCGCTTTCCAGTAGGCCTCCAGGATCGCAAGCGCTTCTTCGTCCAGGACGGAAGCCGCGTCCCGGCCCGCGGCAAAGCCGATCATGAAAGGCGGTTCCCGGTCCGGCTGCTCATCCAGCAGGATCAGCAGATGACCGCCGTCCGAAAACAGGCTGCCGTACAGGGCCTCCGCATAGCCGTCCATTTCCGCCCGGCCCACCGTACGGGCGCCCGCCGCGCTGCGGATGTACAGGTGCGGCTGCACGCCGGTCTTCTCATAGAAATACCGCAGGCCGCTTTCCGCCTGTTTCGGATTGCTTTCCAGCCAGCCCATGCGGTCCGTGAAATAAGCGGTCTCCCGCAGGGTGGACAGTTCCAGACGGCTGCGGCGCACGGTACTTTCCGGGATATCCGAATAGGCCGTCTGCTGCTTCCCGCAGGAAGAAGCCCAGGCAGCGGTCAGAGAAGCCAGCGCGAAGAGGAGCACGATCCACAGCCAGGCGGGCTGGCGGTCTCTGTCCCGGCCCCGGCGCGCCTGCCGTTTTTTCCGGCGGACTGGTTCCGACGGGATCTCGGGGGAGCGGCTCATTTTTCCTCACCGGGCTGTTCCGGATTCACCAGTTTGCCGTCGCGCCAGATGCGCTCCAGGTCATACCACATCCGGTCTTCTTTCGAGAAAACATTGACCACCACATCGCCGTAGTCCAGCAGCACCCAGCGGCCGCCGCGCAGACCTTCCCGGCTGCGGCAGGGAATGCCGAGTTTGTCCATGGCTTCCTCGGCGGCGTCCACCAGGGAATCCACATGCGGCGTATTGTTGCCGTGCGTAATGATAAAATAATCCGCCAGCGTGCTGATCTCGCTGATATCGATGACGGTAATGTCCTGCCCCTGCTTTTCGGACAGGATACGGTACAGGGTTTCCATTTGCTGTTTCGGGCTGTATTCCATATAAGCTCCTTTTCTTTTTCCGCCGTCAGTGACGGCTCCGGTAGTAATTAACGGTTTCCAGGGTAATGGGATCAATGTCCTCGCCCCGTGACTGCAGGTAGCGGATCGTGCTTTCTCCCATAAAAGCGACCGCCTGCTCCAGATCCGTATAGGCGATCCGGCGCGCTTTATCCAGGTCCACCATGGTGGCCCGGAAGGGTTCGATATAGTCTGCCGTAAAGATGACTTTTTCCAGTTCCGTCATACCCGGGCGGCCCGTCGTATGCCAGCGGATGGCGCTTAAGACCGCCTCGTCCTTCACGCCGAACAGCCGCCGTGCGATCTGCGCGCCGGCCGGTGCATGTCCCAGGGCATTTAAGGCATTATCCTCCGTGCGGCCGCAGTCGTGCAGCAGTCCGGCCAGCCGCGCCTGCTCTACGGATACGTTGCGGTAGCCGTCCGCCAGCAGCATGGCCATATGCATCACGCCCAGGCTGTGCCGCACACGGCGGGGCTTCAGCATGCCGGTCAGCCGCTCGTAGTATTCGCGCTCCTGCGGCGTGGCGTCGCAGCGGTCCAGGATCTCGCCGTCGCTCAGTTCTTCCAGAGAGCGGTAAAGATGATGGGCCTTCATATAGCTGAAAACGCCGGAGGGCAGATCCTCGCGCGAAAGTTTTCCTTCCCGGTGTTTCTGCCGGATCTGTGTGGAGGATATCGGAATGTCTTCCCAGGGGATAAAGCGGATGTCCGCGCCGTATTTCTCCCGCAGCGTCCGCGCGGTCTCCTGCAGCGAGCTGTCCTCCACCTGTTCGCGGCGCCCGGCGGCCAGCAGCACGACCGAATTGCAGATCAGTTCCGGCTCCTCCCAGTATTTGAGCGCGTAAAGCGTATCCGCACCGACCACGTAATACCAGGTCACTTCCGGATAAAGGGCGTTGAGCTGCGCAAATGTTTTTGAAGTGTAGGTAGAACCGGACTGGGCGCATTCCCAGTCTGAAAAGACAAATTTTTCTTCCTGTTCGCCGGCCAGCGCCAGCCGCACCATGGCTTCGCGGTGCCGCTTTTCCGCCCGAAGCCCCAGAACAGAGCGGTAATTATTGGAACCGGAAGGCATAAACCAGACCTCGTCTAACGGCAGTGCCGCCAGCGCCGCCCGCCCCAGCCGGATATGGCCGGCGTGGATGGGGTCGAAAGTGCCTCCCACCACGGCTATGTGCCTGCTGTTTTCCTTCACGGCAGTTCTATCACTTTCTTAGTCTTGGACGGGCGGTAGAGCACGATCTTCCGCCCGATGACCGTCACCACCTGCGAACGGGTGCGGCCGGCCAGTGCCTCCGCCAGATTGCGGATATCGTCAAAGCAATTCTTGAGCAGGCCGATCTTCACCAGTTCCCTGGCTTCCAGGGCTTCGCTGACGGCGGTGCACACCTCCGGCGTCAGCCCTGCTTTTCCAATTTGAAACAGAGGGTTTTCCGCAGCCGCCAGCTTCATCAGATAACTGCGCTGCTTGCTGTTTAATTCCGTCATACGTTTCCTTCCTGGGGATAAAGCCTCTCATCCCTTGTAAAGGATAGCATGGTCCGTTTCAAATTGCAATGTTATCGTTCGATATGATTCGAGACAAAGTGCCACCCTTCCGCTGTCTTCTCCATGATAGCCGTCCCCGCGCGGTCCCGGACACTGTCCGTCCACCGCACCTGCGCCTGTGACTGCGTCCCGTCTATCCAGATCGCTTTTTCCGTCTTCGGCATGATCACCTCATTGTCCGAATAAAAACTGTAATACGCGTCGTATTCCGCCAGATAAGGATATCCCAGCTCTATCTGCGCAGCCGCCTCTTCGGAAAGGCCGGTATACCGGCAGATCAGGTCCGTCACCTTCGCTTTTGGCCGCTTCTGCACCGGCAAGCCATGCTCCAGAATGCTCTCCCGCCCCAGCGCTTTTGCCACCGCTTCCTTTTCTTCGTCCGGAACCGGCTCGGACATTGCGTTAGACGAGATGCCATTGTAGAGCACCAGGTCAAAGTCGATGTCCTCCGGTCTGTCATAACTGCAGGTCAGAAACATGCAGGGGATCCGGTCAATGCGCCAGTCCAGAAACGTGTTCAGGTCCCGTAGTTCCTGCTCCGAAAACACTGTCCCTGCCGCATCCGTGTCCTCCGGCCAGGTCTGGCCGGGAGTGGCAGGGCGAAGACTGCCGGTCACCACGGGGAGAGTTTTCATGCTCTCTGCGGACGGGTCGGTCCGGCTGCAGGCAGTGAGTAGCAGGACCAGATATAATATAACAATGATAATTCTTTTCATACATATCACCTCCCCTTGTTCACTTTTTTTACAGACAATCAGCGGTCGTTCCCACGCCATACCAGTTCTCAATGCTATCGTAGGGGCGGGCATCGCCCGCCCGCAATGTTATATCAACTGCATAAAACATATTTGGTTCTATGGAATCAGCTGCACATACTTCTCCGCGTATTCCTTCGCCTGTTCCATATTACTGAATGACAGAACATCGATACCCTTGTTCGGCCTTGTTTGCCTCTTCTATTTTTCCGGAAGGCCTCTCTGGCCCGGATCCGTTTTTTTGCTTCCTAATGTCATCATGACTGGTTTCCATCCTTGCAGGTATTTAGAGTGGTTGTTCCCTGAGAATTCATTCTCATTTGTTCATTTCGTAATTTGTTCTGGTTACGCTATATTCCTGAAACGCGACACCTCCAATAGTTCCATTCAGTTTGAGTGTGTAGGTATACCCGGGAATCACATCACAAGTCTCATTCAGACTCACCGTCTTATTGCCCGAACTGTTCCATGAAAACACCACGGTATTCCCATGCCACAGTTCCATCTGAACTACTATTCTCCCTGAGCCTCTAACGGAAGCTGAACAATGTGCTTCGTTATTCAGGAAGTACAGATTCAGTTCCGGTGCCGAAGCTGCACGCGACTTTTGTTCACACCAGGCAGGGAGCAGCAACGTTGCAATCAGCAGAATTGCGATCAGTTTCTTTTTCATTCTTAGGCCTCCTTATTTTTGGCTTTTAACCATATAACAATCCGCAAGCGCAAAAACGGACATCGAATATAAATTTTTTTTGATTTTTTGCCTCAATCACAAATCTTATGGGATACCTGCTTTTTCTTCCCGTGGGAGATCCAGAGGATATGGCCGGTATCCACGTCTATGATATGGGTGGCATAGCGGTAGCCGTTGTGGAGTTTGAACTCGTCTATGGCAAGCATCCGGGCAGGCTTTTCCGGCCGGATCAGTTTTGCGCCGTCGATGGTATAAAGCTCTTTCAGGCGTTTTAGATCGATCTCCTTGACGGTGTTCTTGCCGAGCCCTGTGATCTCGGCGACCTGCTTGAGCGTGTAAGTGCCAAGTGCCAGAAGGTCACGGGTATACTGGTACAGCTCCACGGATATCTGATGACCTTCTGCTTTGAACGGCACGGTCTGCATACGCGAATGCCCGCATCTGCAGACAAGATGCACGCGGTCAAAGTTTACGGCGGACAGGCTCCCGCCGAAGCACAGATGTCTGGGCATAAGGTTCCGATGCCCGTTGATGTGCATGCGGCCTCCGCACTTCGGACATCTGCGGTCAGCCTCCACCAGATCGAGACTGCCGTTAAAACAGAACACCTCGCGGCCGGAAACAGATCGCCTCACGGTCGTGTCGGAGTTGTTGAACCCTTCCAGCCGGGAAGGAATGCTTAAAAAAGGATACCTGTTTTCTGAGAATACCAGTTGTCCATCGGATTCGGTATGTGTATAATTCATGCATGGGCCCTCGCCTGGATGAGTTTGCACACTTCCGCCAAGAAATGCATTCTCACCATAGACGCTGGGTCCTTTTTATGCAACTGATTTCGGCCCTTCTTCAGGGCCGGGGCGTCCTTACGCCCCTTGATTCCCCTGCAGCTCCTGGATGGAGCAGTGTCAGGGGAAGACGGCCTTTTATGCTCACGCCCTGTCCTTTGGGCGGGAGGGATAAATGGCCGGATGACCTTGACACTGATACAGACAGGTGCTAACGAACACCACAGGCGATATCACTCATCCCATAAGAAAAGTGATTGACCCGATTTTTTTATAAAAAAGCGAGCCTAAAAGCCCGCTTAAGAGTTGTTCGTTAATATCATATTTTTCTGACACTATTTCTTTTTTAGCACATCTTTTATAATCCTAATGTTCGCATCATGATCAAATGTGCTCCAAATCATGAAATATAGGTGTTCTTTTTCATTCATCCACACATAGTTATAATCGTCCGTATATGGTGTATAGTACTCTTCTATTTCCTGTCCATTGACTTTTATAATTGTTTTTGTCATTTCTTGACCAAGAGGATCAATACCGAAAACCGTTCCTGCATCAAACAGCCCATAGTCAAATGTTACAGCATCTTCTCCTTCGTAGTTAATGAAAATAAGGTAATGTCTTCCCGGTATTTCTTCCTCTTCCTCTACCCATCCTCCTTCCGGATACCATCCCAGTCTGTACGTCGGGAACTCCTCTCCTACGGCACTCCCGTTGAATCCGTAGTGGAATACGCCCTCAAACACGGATTCGAACCATTCTGCCACGGCAGCGCGGGCTTTGGTATCAAATGCCAGCCAGGTGAACAGGGCAATGACGATCATGGCCGCGGTCACCCAGAAGCGCCGGTGGCTGCGAAGGGGCTTGACTTTGCGGTCTTTTGTTTCCTTCTCCTTGCTCTCCTGCGTACTATCTCCCCGCAGCAAGGCTTCCATTTTTGCTTCGAATTCAGGGGAGAACTCATGCGGTTCCAGATTAGCCTCTTCTTCCGCTATCTTTTTCTGCCACAGCATGGCGGCGGCGTCATGTAGCATCTGATCTGTGATTTTCTGCTCTTTCATCTGGCGCCTCCTTCCATCCGGTCTCTCAATATCTTTGTCAGTCTTTTTGACATTTTCTGCACAGTTGCGGTCTTTTTGTTCATCAGCCTGCCGACGTCCTCAAACTTGAGGCCCAGGAAATAGTGCAGACCCAGGATCTCCTGCTGCTCGTCGGTCAGTTTCTCCATTTCCTCTCTCAGACAGATGAGGAGATCCGACTCCTCTGATTCCACATACCCCGCTGCTTCCATGGCTTCCGCGGTTTCCAGTTCCAGGACCGGCTTTTTCTTTTTCAGGATATTGAAGGCACGGTTCCGGACGCAGATGACCAGAAATGCTTTCCGGTTCTCTTCCGGAATGCGGCGGATCTGCTCCGGGGATTCCATCAGCTTGACAAAGACGTCCTGCACGGCGTCTTCCGCCTCCGCCCAGTCGTTCAGGATCCGCTTGGCACAGCTTGTCATCAGCCTGACATATTCCGTATATAAGCGGGTGAACAGTTCCCTGTCCTCCGCACTTTCTGTGTCCATTAATATGAGCAGCATCTATTGTCTTCTCCTTGTATTTGTTTTTATATCATATTTTTGAGAGAAGAACAAGGACAAATGCTCTTCGACGATCTCCCTTCATCGTCTTCTACTCATATAACAATTGAAAACGGCAAAAACGGACAAGGATCTGAAAAAAATATTCCGCAAATTGCGATAACAAGTTGAACAGTGATCGCCACAGCTTCTCCACATAGTCGATGAAATCTGCTTTCTCAAGAAATATACACTCACGGGCCGATCATATAAGCCCGAACCTTTTCCCTCAGCAATTCGTAACTGTATTCAGCCTTTCCAGACTCATCCAGTTGTTCCCAGTCCAGTCCGTTGTTGCGGCAGAACTCCAGCATTTCCCCAGGCTTTACGGACAATGCTGCAAATTCTGCAATTCCATGTACCAGAAGGTATTCCGCTATTTCCTGCCGGGCCTGTGCATAACAGAAGCGGATATACTTTTCCGTGGATCCGAAGTACAGGTGTTCGATAATATCTTCGGTCTCTATGCCGAATTCCTCTGCCAACATGGTCGTACTGACATACAATTCTGCCGCTTTCCGCGTCAGTATCTCTTCATCAAATACGAATTCGCTTGCTTCTCCCAGACGAAGGATCAGGTCATCCCATAATTCTTTCCGCTGCCATTTCATTTTGTCCCGGATCCGGGCCTCGCGCCACTCCTTCATTGTCTGATACACAGAGTTCTCCCGGGCAAATACATCATCTGCGACAATATATTCTTCCAGTCTGTAGCAGTACAATGGTGTCACTTCGCATTTGATCTTTTTTCCACTCCGGTAATAATCGAGATAATATGTTTCGCCCAGCTTTCTTCCTTTGACGGAACTTTCTATCTGTTCATCAAAATTAATATGACCGCACAATACGGTCTCACAGGTTGCATGCAAATACTCTATGTCTCCGTCGTAAACCCGGAAACTTATTTTCAGGAGATCGCCATCCTCCACAAACTCTTTTTCGTAAGGAACGATCCGGGGCGTTTTTTCGATATCGTCACAAATATCCTCGTCCACCTGTTCTTCTATGCTTCTGACGTCGATTTCTGTTCTGTACCGATCAATATCATCCATGCTGACCAGGCGGCATGTTTCATACATATTGTATTGAAACAGGATGTCCAGTTTATACCGGTCATCGTCTTCCTCTGTCACAATCAGTCTGCCGTCCAGATTATTTGACAGCCTGAATACGACAGCCCCGGGATATGCTGTTTCTATTTCCTTTTTGATCCGAGCCGCCTCTTTGTCCTGAACCGGCAGCGTAATCTGCAGCTGCTTTGTTCCGGATTCTTCAACTTCCTCTATTAATTCCAAATGATTTCCATAAGTTTCCTGAATATGTGCTCTCACAACAGACAGGTCAGTCTCCTCCTGCTTTTCAGTGCCTGACGTTCTCCTCTCTTTCCCGGTTTCCGACTCCTTTCCCGGTAAATCCCGCAGCCTGTTCCAACCGGCGCTTATGATGAAGACCGCCAGAAGAAAGACACATCCGCCCAACAAGATGTTAAAGAGCGGTATTTTTTTGTTTTTTCCCATATCCGGCCCCCTTTTCGGTATTCCGCATATACTATGTCAGTCAATATCGATAAACGATAAAGGGCAGAGCGTTTTTATTGTGAGTGTATTTCGAATAAAATGAAATATGAACTCCATTATAATTTCCTCCGGCATGTAAACTTCCGATTACATATCTCTGACCCTGATAGTAGAAAAACATAACGCACCCGCTGTCTCCCAAAGCTGAATATGCCGTTGTCGTAAACATATCTGAAATCCCGTTTGTTGTTACAGACGAATTTGTTAAAACACCGGATGTAAGGTACGTAGTTGCTCCTACTTTATATACGGTGTAATTTTCGACCGGCAGTCCCAGATAATCATAAGCTGACAAATACATGTTGCCGGAACAGTTTCCCTCATCATCTGTATAGGCAAGCATATTAGACAGAAGAGTGCTGTTTCCTACTTTATCATAAAAAGCAAAATCTGCATTTCCTCCAAAACTATATGCCTTCAGTTTCCCTACTTTTGTGCTTCCGCTAAACAGTTCATCAACAATAGAATGTCCACAGCTGGAGAACCCGTAAGTGTATCCGTTTCCGGAGTCTGCAATTCTGTATCCTCTGTATCCTACACTTCTCATAGGTGTAACACTGGCTCCGGCACAAACAGTAGTTGCAGGCATAGGGCTGGAGCCTTCCGAAAAATCAAACATTTCAGCGTCGCTCACTCCAACCCATTTAAGAAATGCTTCCCGGGCTGTTTCATCATTATGAAGCAATACGACAGTGACTTTATTTTTCGTCTCGCTGATCCCAAAAACAGACAATCCTTGCAGTTCGTTTTCCCGATAAAGAGAATCCATTCGGGAGTAGACTCCCCTTAGTTCTTGAAGACTGTATCGACAGGGACAGATAACCGTCTTCTCATAATCTGCCGCTTTCAGGAACGCCGATTCGCTCGTTTTCTCCCCTCCTTTTACGTTGATTACCAACTGCTTGGCTTCGTTCATCCATGCTCCACCGTAATCTGCACGGAAAGGAGTTCCTTCAGGACTGTCCACAAAATCTGTAAGTCTGACAAATGCGTCCTGTACCGGCCACTCATTTAACCGGATGCCCTCCATTTGTTCTTCCAGATCTTTCTCAATTTCAACTATCTTTTTTTTGATCTGGTCAACGGTTCGATCCTCTTTTTCACTGGCAAAAGCACTCATCATAAAGGTGGAACCACAAAGTACTGCCATTAATATTGCCACGCCTTTCTTCACTATTCTTTTCACTTTCATTGTTTTTCTCCTCGTATTATTGTGTCATAGTGGGTGTTAGCATCTAAATAGGCCAAAATAAAGTGAGTGATCTCCGTGAGATATGCGCTATACTATATCTAAGGAAGAACTCGCTATGTCGCGCAAGAGGAAGCAACACGACCAGGAAGCAGGCACACAAGCTGGTCTTTGAATACATTGAAGCTTTCTACAATACAGTCAGGATTCACAGCCACTGTGAATACATGTCTCCTGACCAGTTCGAAAAGCTTTATCAGAAAGTTACTGCGGCCTGATCAACCGGCCGTTTGCACGGCAAAACAAAGCTTTATTCTGTTTGGCTATCATACATCACAGGAGCGAGGGGTGTCAATCGGGCGCCTTCGCCGGCCTTGGCCCTTGCCATTGACGCACCGGAGCGAACTGTGAGACGGAAATCATCTCATTTTATTTTGCGCTAACTTCAAAATCTTGACAGAGGACCAGTGTTGTGGCTGCTTTCTTTCATTTTTCTCCGAGGTGGAGGCCTTCCCATCTGTCTCACTTCTTTTCCTCTCATTTTTTCTTTTGTTTGCATGCTTCTCATATTTATGCTTCCTTTTTCTTCTCAATCATCACTGCAGACCACTTGCAAACCACTTTTACTTATAGAACGATCGGGAAAGATAAAATCAGACACGAAATTAAATTTTTTTAAAAAAAGTTTTTCGGCGGCGGCGAGATGTGTGTTCTCTCGTTTTCGATTGACAAAAAACTCCACATCCGTGTCATGACCGTGGAGGATGGGTGATGCCCGTTTCCCTGTATTTTTGAACAGAGATTTGCCTTTTGCCGTAACTTTGCCTTGTCTGTCCTTTTTTATAAACACGGCATCTCCCAATGCATTTGCACAATGCGGGCAGTATTCAAACGTCTGTCCCATAAGATAATGACAGCATCCGCATGCAGCACATCTTGTTTTTCTGACCATAAATCCAACACTGATTGCAGTGAAGCAGATCAGAAATAAAACGATAAACAGAACCGTGCTGCGAGTTTCCCGGAATACAGTTATCATCAAAGCAAATGAACCCGCTGCTTTAAAGCATGCAATCCTGTAAATAATATGCCTCTTCCACATCTTATCCATCTTTGCCTCTCACCTATATAACAACTGAGGAAAGCAAAAACGGACATCGGATCGATATATTTTTATAATGTACGCCAAAAACGGGCTCCGTATGATATGTACCCAGTTTCCCGGACACATTGAACCAGGACCGAGGTTCAACAGGTGGATACCATTCCGTACTTTGTGGGTGCCTTCTCTGTACAATTCAACGCATTTCCTCTTGTACTCATAACTGTAACGCATAAAGAAACCCCTTTTCTGGTGTTGTCCGGAAAAGGGGGTACATATCAGCAGAACCTGGGTTTTTGTGAAGTTTCTGAGGCGGTCTGACGCTCAGCTCTGGATCTCGCTTACTGCATGGAATGAGCGGCCGAAGCCGTATACGCCGGTAGTCACATGGATGGTAAAGAAGGCCTGCGGATCCGTTTCCTTGATGATCCGTTTGATCACGGCCAGCTGATAGCGCGAAATGACAACATACAGCATGGTTTTGGGATTGTGCAGGGTGGCGCCTTCGCAGGGGATGGCGGTCGCGCCGCGCTTCATCTCGCTGTGAATGCGCAGTGCCATTTCTTCTGCTTTGTCCGTCACAATATACAGGGCCCGCCGCCGGTCGATACCGTCGTTAATATAGTTGTTCACGAAGGAGGACACCGTGGCGGTGGCCAGGGTCAGCATGGCCAGATCCAGATTGTACAGGAAGCCGTAGACCACCAGGATCAGGACGTTGAAGGCCAGACTGGTCGTGGCGATGCCGATGGAGTAATACTTGTTCAGAATCTTTCCCACAATGTCCGTGCCGCCGGAAGAGCCGCCCGCCCGGAACATGATCCCGCCGCCGAAGCCGGTGATGGCGCCGCCCAGGACCACCGTGGTGAGAGGGCTTTCATACGGCAGCGTGATCCCGGAAAACAGCTCCAGCGCTACCGAGATCATAATCGTGCCGTAAATGCTGATCAGCACGTGCCGGCGCCCCAGCGCGATCCAGCCCCAGATGAAGATGGGGATATTGAACAGGATATTGATCACGGACGTATTCCATCCCAGTGAATAGTTCAGGATCATGGCGACACCCGTGATGCCGCCGCTGATCAGCTGGGAGTGATGGTAGAACACATCGATGCCCAGTCCGGTGATCAGGCAGCCGATCGTCGTCCACAGCAGTGTCCACCAGTTTTTCCGGATGATCTGCATAAGTTTCATAAGCAGTTCCTCTCTTTTCATTCCCACTGTTTCCGGGAATACTTCCGAATTATACACTCATCCGCACGGCCTGCAAGTACCGCGCCGTTTTTTTATCTTATTTCTTTACCGCGGGGCCGGAAACGCTCTCCGGGTGCATTTGTTTCCTTGACAGAACCCGGCCCGTGATATAGAATAAAATAATGACAAATCCTGTCAGAAT
>CADBQE010000230.1 GCA_902796695.1 uncultured Lachnospiraceae bacterium | reverse complement strand
ATCACAATCAGCTCGTCCCGGTAATCCTCCATGGCTTTTAAGATGGTTTCCACCGCTTCCTGGCCGAAATCGTTCTGGCCTTTATGGGCGGTCAGCGTGTAGGCTTCGTCAATGAACAGCACGCCGCCTACTGCCTGCTCGATCACTTCGCTGGTTTTGATGGCGGTCTGGCCTACGTAGCCGCCCACCAGGCCGGCGCGGTCGGTTTCGACCAGCTGGCCCGTAGGCAGAAGGCCCAGTTCCCGGTAGATGTCCGCCAGCAGGCGCGCGACGGTGGTCTTGCCGGTGCCGGGGTTGCCGTAGAATACCATATGGCGGGACGTGCCCTTGTTCTGCAGGCCGAATTCCCGGCGCATCTGCTGCACGCGCAGCAGGTTCACCAGCCGCCCGATCTCTTCCTTCACGGCGTCCAGCCCGACCAGCGCGTTCAGTTCGCTCATGATCTCGTCCACGCGCTTGGGATCCAGGTCCACGGGGCGCGGCGGGATCTGCGCGGTATCCGCGGGGGCCTGCGCTTCGGTTCCGGAAGCGGGAGCCGCATCTCCCCCGGTCTTCTGCGTGGTAATGCGGACACCGGTCGAAGGGCGGGTATCGTCCGTCTTCGGCCGGCCGCCGCTGATGCGCACATTTTTGTTGCGGAAGAGGCCGTAGCCCTCCACAAACTTGTCCAGCATCTTTACATACGCGGCCGCGGCATTTTCCACGGCTTTGCTGCCGCTGATGAGCGCCATGCCCTTGCCCAGTTCTTCATAGGTCTGGATCAGGTACGCGGTCTTCTGATGACGGTAGGGGTCATTCTGCACGCGGCGGCCCGCATCCGCCAGGATAAAATATTTGATGGCGGTCGGGATCTTTTTGGGGAAGCCTTCCACTTTATTCAGTTCGGCCAGCGCGTCAGCGCGGGTCGCCCAGTTCAAGGGATACGAGAACATGGTGCTGATAAAGCGTTCTTCATCCGGGGTCATGATATTGTCTTCATAAGCCAGATAAACGCAGAAATTGACCATATCCACGCGCAGCATGCTCCGCAGGTTCCGCTGGGCGGAATCGCTCACGCCCGCGGCCGTGATCAGGTCGCACATGCCGAAGCAGTTTTCCAGACGGTCCTTTACAGCCATGGTTTCTCCTTATACCGCTTCCTTGATCAGAGCGGGAATTCCGTAGGTGATGATGCACATGATTACCGTTGCCATCAGCAGTCCCAGGAAGATGGCCGGAACGGCTTTTTTCAGTTTGATATGAAGGAGCGAGGCGATCAGTCCGCCCGTCCAGGCGCCGGTCCCCGGCAGCGGGATGCCCACAAACAGCATCAGACCCAGAAATTCGTATTTTTGGATCCGTTCGCTTTTTCCCATGGACCGGGCCTCCAGTTTTTCCACGAGCGGGCGGATCCGCTTCGTTTTCTTAAGCCGGTCGAAGATCGGCGTGATCAGAAGCAGGATGAAAGGGATCGGAAGAATATTGCCCAGCAGAGAAAAAACGATGCCCCGCCCGAGGGGAAGCCCCAGCAGGGCGGAGGCAATGAGCCCGCCTCTGAGTTCCAGAATGGGGAAGAGCGAAATGATAAAAACGATCAGTTCCTTCGGCAGGCCGTCCAGTGCTTCGGCAATGTCGTGAATGATAGATTCCATAAAATGAAAAAACAGGTCCTTTCAGGATTTTTGTGCGCCCCGGTCAAAGGATCTTCGCATCCAGCAGGCGGTAGCGGTCGATCCCGTAGAGCTGGTAGTTGTTCCAGATGCCTTCCACCACGATCTCCTGCCCGACCGGCGGGTATTCCGTTCCCTCCGGCAGCACGAATTCAATGCCCTGCGAGCAGCATTTGGTCGCGTCAAAGATCACGCACGAATGCAGCAGGTCCACCTGCACGCCGCGCTGCGTGACCGGGATCTGGTTCACGACCCCCGCCATGCGGATGACCTGGCCCTCGTATTTGGCACCGTTGTTTACCATATCAAAGACTTTGCCGTAGACCACGGCGCCGCCCATCTTGCTGAGGTCCACGTCAACACCGTCCGTTTTCTGATTCGTACCGGACTGACCCCCGCAGGCGGTCAGAAGCAGGACCGTGCCCAGCATCAGCACAGCCAGCAGTTTTTTCAGGGACATGATGATTCTCCTTTTCAAGTACGGAAGCGGGGCGCTGATTCCAGCGCCCTCATGATTCTGACTCCGAATGATTATAGTAACACAGTTCCGGCCGGATGGGAAGCGGAATTACAGACGGGCCACGCCGCTTTCACGGGCAGCCTGCGCGACCGCGGCGGCCACGGCAGGTCCCACGCGTTTGTCAAAAGCACGCGGAATGATATAGTCCTCCGAAAGCTCTTCCGGGCTCACCAGATCGGCCAGCGCGCGGGCGGCGGCCATCTTCATCTCTTCATTGATATCGCTGGCCCGCACGTCGAAAGTTCCGCGGAAAACGCCGGGGAACGCCAGCACGTTGTTGATCTGGTTCGGGTAATCGCTGCGGCCGGTGGAAATGACCCGGGCGCCGCCCGCCTTCGCGTCCTCCGGGAAGATCTCCGGAGTCGGGTTCGCGCAGGCAAAGATGATCGCGTCGCGGTTCATGGTCTTCACCATCTCCGTGGTCACCATGCCGGGGGCGGATACGCCGATGAAAACGTCCGCGCCGACCAGCATGTCGGCCAGCGTGCCGGCCTTCCGATCCAGGTTCGTGACTTCCGCCATCTCTTCCTTGATCCAGTTGAGGCCTTCGCGGCCTTT
>CADBQE010000229.1 GCA_902796695.1 uncultured Lachnospiraceae bacterium | reverse complement strand
GACGCACGTTTCCGTGGAAGTAAAGCCCGGCGAAACGCTGGCGGTCATGGGCCGCACCGGGTCGGGCAAGACCACGCTGGTCAACCTGCTGACCCGCCTGTACGACGTGGAGCACGGCTCCATTTCCTACGACGGGCACGACATCCGGCAGATCCCGCTGCACGTGCTGCGCGAGAATATCGCCTACGTGCCGCAGGACAACTTCCTGTTCTCTCAGACGCTGGCCGAAAATATCTCGTTCGGGCGGCTGGATGCCACGCAGGAGCAGATCGAAGCGGCGGCGAAGGCGGCCGACATCCACGACAACATCATGGACTTCCCGGAGCAGTATAAGACCATGGTGGGCGAGCGCGGCGTGACGCTCTCCGGCGGCCAGAAGCAGCGCAGCTCCATCGCCCGCGCGCTCTTAAAGGACAGCCCGATCCTGATCCTGGACGATTCGCTCTCCGCCGTGGATACGGATACGGAGGAGCGGATCCTGAAGAATCTGAAGGAATATCGGAAGGGGAAGACGAATATCATCATCGCGCACCGCGTTTCCACGGTGCAGAACGCGGATCATATCCTGGTTCTGGACGACGGCATCCCGGCCGAATACGGGACCCATGAAGAACTGATGGCAAAGAACGGCATTTTCGCGTCCATGGCGCGCAAGCAGCAGCTGGAGCAGCAGCTCCTGGCGGCGGAATAAGGGGGTGACGAGATGGCACAGATGCATGAAGAAGCCCTCGAGACCAAATACGAAGGCAACGTATTCACCCGCCTGCTGACTTATGTGAAGCCGCACGTCAAAATGATGGTGCTGGCCCTGGTGCTGGTGCTGACGGTGACCGGCATCAACCTGGTCAAGCCGGTCCTGATCGGGGGTGCGATCGACCGCTATATCGAAGGGTATGACAGCCCGTATTTCTACGTGCTCCCCGAAGACGCACAGCTGACCTTTGAGGGCATGTCCTTAAGCAAGGAGCCGCCCGCGTATGTCTATGACATGCAGGATGTGCATCAGGACGCTGCGGGGAAAGACGCCGCGGCTTCCGCCGAGACCCTGCGCTGGCGGGAAGGGCAGCTCTGCGCGCGACTGGTATACTGCAATGAGCGGTATTATCTGCTGACGGACCTGGATCAGGCCGCGCTGGACGCGGTAAGCGCCTGGGAGGAAGAAGGCCTGCCCGGCGCCCGCACGGAGGACGGCGTGCTGCGGTTTGAGGCCGGCGGCCGGGAGCGGGAAGCCCGGCTCATGGAAAAAGAGCAGCTGACGGTGCTGCGGGCGGCGGACCGGACCGGCATTGTCCGGATCGCGCTGCTGTATGCGGGCCTGCTGGCCGTCGGATTCGTGCTGCAGCTGGCGCAGACCTGGCTGCTGCAGAAGACCGGCCAGAATATCATTTTCACGATCCGCGAGGAGGTGTTCGCGCACGTGCACAGCCTGCCGCTGCGCTTCTTTGACACCAACCCGGTGGGGCGCATCGTCACGCGCGTGACCAATGACGTGGAATCGCTGAACCAGATGTATACGCAGGTGCTGGTGCGCCTGATCAGCAATACGGTGCTGATCATCGGCTATGCGGTTGTGATGATCTCGATCAATCCGAAGCTGGCCCTGATCTCGTTCCTGTTCCTGCCGTTCGTATTCGTCTTCACGCTGACCTTCCGCATCCTGATCCGGAAGATCTACCGGGTCGTGCGGACGAAGATCTCCGCGCTCAACACCTTCCTGTCCGAAAATATTTCCGGCATGAAGCTGATCCAGCTGTTCGCGCGGGAAGAGAAGAAGGCGGAGGAGTTCGGCGAGCGGACGACCGACCTGTACAATACGCAGATGAAGGAAATGGTGATTTTCGGCTTCTTCCGGCCGGGCCTGTCCTTCATCGCCAACTTCGCTTATGCGCTGATCATTTACCGCAGCGGCGTTTCCGTGCTGGAAGGCACGCTGACGCTGGGCACGCTGTACATTTTCACCAACTACATCCGCTCGTTCTTCGAGCCGATCCAGGAGCTCGCGGAGCAGTTCTCCACGCTGCAGAACGCCATGGCGTCCGCAGAAAAGATCTTCACGATCCTGGATGAGAAGAACACGATCCCCGAGCCGGAGCATCCGGTGGAGATGAAGGAATTTACGGGACGGATCGAGTTCAAGAACGTCTGGTTCGCCTATGAGAACGAGGACTGGGTGCTGAAGGACGTGAGCTTCCTGATCAAGCCGGGCGAACGCGTGGCCTTTGTGGGGGCCACCGGGGCCGGCAAGAGCTCCATCCTGAACCTGATCGGGCGGTATTACGACATCCAGAAGGGCGAGATCCTGATCGACGGCGTGAATATCAAGGACCTGTCGCTGGCGGACCTGCGGCGCGCCATCGGGCAGGTGCAGCAGGACGTGTTCGTCTTCACGGGCGACATCAAGAGCAATATCCGGCTGCTGAACGAGGATATTACGGATGAGGAGATCCGGGCGGCGGCGCAGGCCTCCAACGCGGACCACTTCATCAGCCGGCTGCCGCGCGGCTTTGACGAACCGGTCACCGAGCGCGGCTCGACCCTTTCCGCCGGCGAACGCCAGCTTTTGAGCTTCGCCCGCACGCTGGCCTTCGACCCGAAGATCCTGGTGCTGGACGAAGCCACCGCGAACATCGACACGGAGACCGAGCAGCTCATCCAGAGCGCCCTGGAGACCCTGATGCGCGGCCGCACCTCCATCATGGTGGCGCACCGCCTCTCCACCATCCAGCACGCCGACGAGATCCTCGTCATGCACAAGGGCCGCATCCGCGAACGCGGCTCCCACCAGGAACTCCTGGCCCTGAACGGCATCTACAAAAAGCTCTACGAGCTCCAGGCCCAGAACTGACGTGACAGGGGGACGGTTCTTTTGTCATCTTTTGTGACAAAGGAACCGTCCCCCTGTCATCTTTTTCATCGGGAGGTATTATGATGATACGGAGAATTTTTACGATATTGCTGTTTCTGGTGCTGCTGGCGGCGCTGGAGCTGAATAAGAACAGGCTGTGGGGCGCGGCGGCGTTCGTGGTGCTCACGGCTGTTTATGCGGTGCTGCGGGAGAGCGGAAAGGTGCGCGGCGTGATTCCGGACGGGGGGCTGTTTCTGATCTGGCTGGCGTGTGCCGCGGTGATCGTGATCGCGAGCTGGCCGCCGGTCAGGCCGGTGCCGGCGGTGACGGCGAAGGATCCGGCCCCGACGGGGATCGTGAGCCTGAAGGACGGGCAGGTGCAGGGCGTTTATAATGAGGACGGCTCCGTGGCTGTCTATGCGGGCATTCCCTACGCGGCGCCGCCGGTGGGAGAGCTGCGCTGGAAGGCGCCGCAGGATCCGGCGCCCTGGGAGGGGGTGCTCCGGGCGGATCATTTCGCGCCGATGAGCATGCAGCCCACTCATCTGCCGATCTATAATTCCCTGACCCGCCTGATCGGCTATCATGATTATACAATACAGTTCGGCGACGAATCGCGTCCGCCGGTGAGCGAAGACTCTCTTTACGTAAACGTCTGGCAGCCCGCTGGCGCGAAGGCGGGGGACCGCCTGCCGGTCCTGGTCTTTATCCACGGCGGATCGCTGCAGACCGGCCAGCCCTGGTACGGGGACTATAACGGGGAAAGCCTGGCGAAGGAAGGCGTGATCGCGGTCAATCTGGCTTACCGCCTGGGCGTTTTCGGCTATCTGGCGTTAGCAGAGCTGGCGGCGGAATCGCCGGAGGGAACGACGGGCAATTACGGCCTGCTGGACCAGATCAAGGCGCTGGAATGGGTGCGCGACAATATCGCGGCCTTCGGAGGCGATCCGGAGCAGGTGACCCTGGCCGGAGAATCCGCGGGCTCCGCCAGCGTGAGCGCGATCTGCGCCTCCCCTCTCGCGAAAGGTCTCTTCCGGCGCGCGGTGCTGGAAAGCTCGACCGTGGTCTCCCCCGAGCCGCCGCACTCCTTCCGCACGGCGGAGGAAGCCCTGAAAGCGGGAGAGAAGCTGAAGACCCGGTATCGGGCCGCGGATGCGGCCGCGCTGCGGGCCATGCCGGCCGAAAAACTGGTGGGCGCCGCGGAAACCGAGCATCACATGACCGTGGACGGCTATGCCCTTCCCGAACTGCCTTACGAGGCCTACCGGGCCGGCCGCTTCAACGAAACGGCGGTCCTGCAGGGCTTCAACCGGGACGAAAGCGCGCCGTTTATCATGTTCTCGCACGCGAACAAAGGCAATTTCGAAAGCAAGGTCCGAAAAACCTTCAAGGAACACGCGGATGAGATCCTGGCCCTGTACCCGGTGTCGACCGATGCCGAAGCGAAGCAGGCCTGGGCGGACATCTTCAGTGCGGTCTACTTCGACTACCCGCATTACTGCTTAAGCCGCCTGGCCGCACGGAACGGGATCCCCGCCTGGACCTATTACTTTACCCGCAGCAACGGCTCCTTAAGCAGCTGGCACAGCGGGGAGATGATCTATCTGTACGGCAATATCCCGGCGGACTCCTCCCTGTATGACACGCGGGACCGGGCTTTGAGCCGGGAGATGCTCTCGTATCTGGTGAATTTCGTCAAAACCGGCGACCCGAACGGAACGGATGCCGCCTGCGCGCCGCTGCCCCGCTGGGAGACGGATCCGGCCGGCCTCACCGTTCTGGAATGGGGCGCGGAAACCGCCCTTCGGGAGATCCCGCACCGGGCTCTTTTTGACGCGTTGGACCGGATCCAGGGCTTTTCGGCGGATTAAGATGAGAAAAGTTTGAGAAAAGGGCTTGTTTGCCGTCCAAAAAAGGAGTATGCTAAAGTAGTTTGAAAAGAACCATTGAAGGAGGTAACTCAATGATCAAAATCGGTATCAGCGGTTTCGGCCGCATCGGCCGCCTGACTGCCCGCGTGGCGATCCGCCGGGGAGATATGGACATCGTGGCGATCAACGCCCCTGACAAGACGCCTGAACAGCTCGCTTACGTATTCGCGCACGACACCGTGCACGGCAAGTGGGAAGGCACCGTGGAATATGACGAGAATCACCTGATCATCAACGGCAAGCCCATCCTGCTGCTGAACGACCGCAACCCCGCCAACCTGGGCTGGGGCAAGCTGGGTGCGGATTACGTAGTGGAATGCACCGGCAAGTTCCTGACCAAAGAGAGCGTACAGCCTCACCTGGATGCCGGCGCCAAGTTCGTGCTGATGAGCGCGCCCGCCAAGGACGACACCCCCATGTTCGTATACGGCGTTAACCAGGAGACCTTCGATCCGGCCCTTACCTCCGCTTCCGCCGCCTCCTGCACCACCAACTGCCTGGCTCCCCTGGCCAAGGTCCTGCAGGACAATTTC
>CADBQE010000228.1 GCA_902796695.1 uncultured Lachnospiraceae bacterium | reverse complement strand
TCTTCTCCTTCGGCACCAACGACCTGACCCAGATGACCTTCGGCTTCAGCCGCGACGATGCCGGCAAGTTCCTGGGCGCCTACTATGACAAGAAGATCTACGAGAACGATCCGTTCGCCAAGGTCGACCAGGTCGGCGTAGGCAAACTGGTGAAGATGGCCGTCCAGCTGGGCCGCGCCACCCGCCCCGACCTGCATCTGGGCGTGTGCGGCGAGCACGGCGGCGACCCGAGCTCCGTGGAATTCTTCCACAAGGTCGGTCTGGACTATGTGTCCTGCAGCCCGTTCCGCGTTCCGATCGCCCGTCTGGCCGCTGCGCAGGCCGCCATTAAGGATATGGATACCGGCAGCACCGCCCGCTCCGATATGGAAGACCGCGTAGAAGCCGCGAAGAAGGCGATGCAGGAGGCCGCTACCCGCGTAGCTTCCGCCGCCGCCTCCGCCACCGTGGAATTAAAGGACGCCGCTTCGGCCGCGTTCAAGAGCCTTCTGGCCGGCTGGGAGCAGGCCAAGAAGACCTACAGCGAAGAAAGAAACGATAAATAATCCTTCTTTCCGATAACACCGGGGGCCGTCTTCCTTAGGGGAGCGGCCCCCGCTTCATACAGACGGAACGGGTGATGGTTCCGGCCTCCGGAACGGTTCGGAAAACTCGTTCTTCGGGAGTGCGCCTGCTGTTTGTTATAAGGAGGGCAGAATGTTTGCATTGTTTCAAGTCCTTGCGCCGTCCGCTCCGGGAGAGATCCCCGGCCCGGACGCAGTCCTCTCACCCGGGGAACGGGAAACCCTCCGGAAGATGATCGACAGCTTCTTTTCCCCTTCGGAAAGGGAAGCCGCCCGCTATCAGGAGGAGCTCAGAGCGACGAATGATACCGGAAGATGGGCTGCCGACCGGATAGAAGCAGCCGGGCTCGAGAGCGTCTGTAAAACGATGGATTCATATAATTACCATGATGAGAGCTGGACGGAATATGAAGCTCTGACGGTGGAGAAGATCTCCCGGACGGATTATGAAGCAGGACTGGAACAGATGCCTGCCGAAGGATCCTATGCCCCCTTTGCCGTGTTTTCCGAGGCCGCCGGACTGTTCCGGGTTTGGAAATCACCATATCGTCAATGGGGGACGTACAGAGGGTGGGGAGACATCCTGTGGACGGAATATGTGATCGCCTATATGACGGAAGTCGATAACCTGCCCGGTTTTTACCGCATCGTATATGCCCGGGGGAACGACCGGACATGATAACAGACCCGCGGCTGTTCGCCGCCCGGTTGATTAAAGGAAAATTGCTATGATCAAAGAATTCGAAAGCGTGGCGCTGCTCATTGACGCGGACAACGCTCAGGCTTCCAAGATAGAAAGTGTGTTAAAGGATGTGTCCGCGTACGGGCGCATTGTCATTAAGCGGGCGTACGGAAACTGGTCCAAGCCGCATCTCGGGTCGTGGGAGAGCAAGATCAAGCGGTTTGCGATCTCCGCGATCCAGCAGTTCGATTTTGCCACAGGCAAAAACGCTTCGGATATGGCGCTGACCATTGACGCCATGGAGCTGCTGCATACGGAGAAATACGACTGCTTCGTGCTGGTGTCCAGCGACAGTGATTTTACGTCGCTTGCCATCAAGCTGCATGAATCCGGCGTATATGTGGTAGGCTACGGCAACAAGACCACCGTGGAATCGTTCCGCAATGCCTGCGACGAGTTCAACTACGTGGAGGAACTGCTGGAGGAAGAGAAGAGCGGCGAGGAAGCGGAAGCGGAGAACGAGCCGGAAACGCCGGCCCAGGGATCCGGCGCGGGCAAAGCCAAAAAGACGTCCCGCTCCAAAAAGAACGCCAGGAAGGATCCGTTCAGCGAGTTGGACAGCCTTCTCAAGATCGCCGAAGAACGCTATGCGGACGATACCGGCTTTGCCAACAGTTCTTCCGCGGGCACCTATATCAAGCGCGTCAAACCGGACTTCAATATCAAGCTGCTGGGCTACTCCAAGCTGCCCGAATATCTGAAGGACAATCCCGAAAAGTACGTGACCGAAGAACGCGCCGGCAAAGGCACCGTCAAGCTGATCATGTATAAATCCGTGCAGAAGCAGCCCCGGCGCCGCTCCTCCGGCTCCCGGTCCCGGACTACCAGGAAATCGGAAAACGCCGGCAGTGAGGCCCAGAATGCGTGAGATTCCTGTTTCTCAGATAACTCCTTTCCGGATCGGCCAGACGGAAAACGCCGCGGCCGGTACCGGATGCACCGTGATCCTGTGCGCGGAGGGCATGCGCGCCGGCCTGGACGTGCGCGGCGGCGGCCCCGCTTCCCGGGATTCGCAGATGTTAAATCCCCTGATGGCCATGGAGACCATCCACAGCGTCGTGCTGGCGGGCGGCAGCGCCTTCGGCCTGGACGCAGCCGGCGGCGTGATGCGCTTCCTGGAAGAAAAGGACGTGGGGTTTGACGTCGGCGTTACCAAAGTCCCGCTGGTGGTCCAGTCCGATCTGTTCGACCTGACCGTCGGCGATATGTCCGTGCGCCCGGACGGCCCCATGGGCTATGAAGCCGCCCGTCTGGCCTGGGAAGCGCCGAACTTCCGGGACGGCAATTTCGGCGCCGGCTGCGGCGCGACCGTCGGCAAATGGTACGGCATGGACTTCTGCATGAAGTCCGGCATCGGCAGCTTCGCGCTGCAGCTGGGCGATCTGATGGTCGGCGCCCTGGTGGCGGTCAACGCGCTGGGCGACGTAGTGGATCCGGGGACCGGCCGGCAGATCGCGGGCCTTCTGACGGAAGACAGGACCGCGCTCAGAAGTACCGTCACGGAAATGATGCGCAGCACCGCCGCCGTGGAAAACAAATTCACGGGCAATACCTGCATCGGCGCCGTCCTGACCAACGCCGCCTTTTCCAAGACCCACCTCTGCAAGATCGCCGCGATGGCC
>CADBQE010000227.1 GCA_902796695.1 uncultured Lachnospiraceae bacterium | reverse complement strand
CGTCCAGAATCAGGACGACCTTGCCTTTCGGGTTGGGGCCCAGATATTCGGAAGCGACAACGGGGTTCACGCCGTCTTCCACGCGGGTGTAGTCGCGGCGCTTGTAGAACATGCCCAGATCCAGGCCGACGTTGTTGGCCAGATAGACGGCGCGGCGCATGGCGCCTTCGTCGGGGCTGATGATCAGCATGTCTTCTTTGCAGAAGTGGATGTCCTGCAGACGGGTCATCAGGACATGCAGGAAGTTGTAATCGGGAGAGTAGTTGTCAAAGTCGTGCAGCGGGATGGCGTTCTGGACGCAGGGATCGTGCGCGTCAAAGGTCACGATGTTGGCCACGCCCATGCTGCTGAGTTCTTCCAGAGCGATGGCGCAGTCCAGGGATTCCCGGCGTTCGCGCTTGTGCTGACGGCTCTGGTACAGGAAAGGCATAATGACGCTGATGCGGTGGGCGGAAGAGGAGGCGGCGGCGATCAGACGCTTGAGGTCCTCATAATGATCATCCGGAGACATATAGTGATCCCGGCCGCTGATCTTGAAACTCATGCTGTTGTTGGTCACATCCGAGACGATAAACAGGTCGCTGCCCCGAACGGATTCCATGATCATGCCTTTGGCTTCCCCGGAACCGAACCGCGGGCACTTGGCGCGGATCAGATAGGTGTCCTTGTCGTACTCACGGGATAAGATGGTGGTGTCATCCGCCGCGTGGTCCGCAAGGTACTGCTTGCGCAGCGCAACAATGTGGCGGTCGGCTTTTTCGACCAGTTCACGGCAGTTGTCCATCGCGATGATTTTCAGGGGAGCAAGGAGAGTGCGGTTCTTGAAGTAGTAGGTCTTGTCGAAATCCATGTGCGTGTTCTTCCCTTCCTTGTTGAGAAATGCCTGGCGCTAAAATCGTAACACTTTCCGGTGGAATTGGCAAGAAATATATGTTAGAATAATGACGGAAAGGCGAAAGAAATGAAGAAGCATCTGATTAACGGGGTGGCTCCCGGCTCCATCGGCGAAGAACTGGAGATCAAAGCCGGCGATTATATCCTCACAATAGGAGGCCAGGAGATCGAAGACGTCCTGGACTATGAGTTTCTGTGCCGCGAAGAAGAAGTGGATCTCCTGGTGGAGACCGCGGAGGGAGAGCAGATCCTCTTCGAGATCGAGAAGGACGAGGATGAAGACCTGGGCCTGTCCTTTACGGAGGGGCTGATGGATGAATACCGCTCCTGCCGCAACAAATGCGTATTCTGCTTCATCGACCAGATGCCGCCGGGCATGCGGGAGACCCTGTATTTCAAGGACGACGATGCCCGCCTCAGCTTCCTGCAGGGCAATTATATTACCCTCACCAACATGAGCGATCACGAATTCGACCGCATCATCAAATACCACCTTTCCCCGATCAATATCTCGGTCCATACCATGAACCCGGAGCTGCGCTGCCGCATGCTGCACAACCGCTTTGCGGGCGATGCGTTAAAGCGCCTGGATATTCTCTTCGAACACGGGATCACCATGAACGGCCAGATCGTGCTGTGCCCCGGCTGGAATGACGGCGCGGAACTGGAGTATACGATCGAGCAGCTGTCCCGCTATCTGCCCGTCATGGAAAGCGTTTCGGTGGTTCCGGTCGGCCTTACGAAATACCGCGAAGGCCTGGCTCCGCTGCGGCTGTTGACTAAGGAAGAGGCCGGGCAGACCATAGACATTATTGAAAAATGGCAGCGGAAGCTGTATCCGCTGCACGACCTGCACTTCGTCCATGCCAGCGATGAGATCTACCTGCTGGCAGACCGCCCGCTGCCGGAAGAAGACCGCTACGACGGGTATCTGCAGCTGGAAAACGGCGTGGGAATGCTGCGGCTGTTTATGGACCAGTTCCGCGAGGAACTGAGGCATCACCGCCCGTCCGCCGCGAAGAAGCGCAGAGTTTCGATCGCCTGCGGACGCCTTCCCGCGCCGATCCTGGCCGGACTTCTCCGGGAACTGACGGACCGCTTCCCCGGGATCGAGCCGCTTCTGTATCCGATCCGGAACGACTTCTTCGGCGAGACCATCACCGTCTCCGGCCTGGTGACCGGCGGCGACCTGATCGCGCAGTTAAAAGGCCGCGAACTGGGGGAAGCGCTGTATATCCCGCTTACCATGCTGCGGGCGGGCGAAGACGTTTTTCTGGACGATATTCATGTGACCGACGTGGAAAAAGCACTGGGTGTCCCGGTGACCGCGCTTGACTGCGACGGCATTTCCATGGTAAAAAGCATCTTAAAACCCGGCCCCGGCGATACGAAGAGCCGCCTGTTCCGGGCCTATGAATCAGGAGGAAGCCAATGAGCAGACCCATTGTCGCCATCGTGGGACGGCCCAACGTGGGAAAATCCACTCTTTTCAATAAACTGGCAGGCAGCCGCATCTCCATCGTGGACGATACGCCCGGCGTGACCCGGGACCGGATCTATGCCGACTGCACCTGGCTGGACCGGCAGTTCACGCTGATCGATACCGGCGGCATTGAACCGGACAGCAGCGACGTGATCTTAAAGCAGATGCGCGAACAGGCTGTGACGGCCATGGAAACCGCCGACGCCATCATCTTCCTGACCGACGTGAAGCAGGGCCTGACCGATGATGACCTGCGCGTGGCGGAAATGCTGCGAAAATCCCGCAAGCCGGTCGTTCTGGCTGTCAATAAAGTGGACAATTTCGCCAAATTCGGCAACGACGTCTATGAATTCTACAACCTCGGACTGGGTGACCCCGTTCCGATCTCCGCGGCGGAGATGCTGGGGCTGGGCGATCTGCTGGACGAGGTCATGAACCATATCCCGAAGTCGCCCGAGGAAGAAGAAGAGGATACGCGGCCGCGCATTGCCATCGTCGGCAAGCCCAATGTGGGCAAGAGCAGCATCGTGAACCGCATGGCCGGCAATCAGCGCGTGATCGTATCGGATATAGCCGGCACCACGCGGGATGCCATTGATACGGTCGTGCGCCGCAACAAAAAGGAATATGTCCTGATCGATACCGCGGGCCTGCGCCGCAAGAGCAAGATCAAGGAGAATATTGAACACTACAGCATTCTGCGGGCCGTCAGCGCCGTGGAGCGTTCCAATGTAGTGATCCTGGTGATCGACGCGCAGGAAGGCGTCAGCGAGCAGGATGCGAAGATCGCCGGCATCGCACATGACCGGAACAAAGGAATCCTGATCCTGGTCAACAAATGGGACCTGATCGAAAAGGACAACGCCTCCGTCAAAAAATTCACGCAGGACATCCGCGACGTGCTGTCCTTCCTGGATTACGCGGAGATCCTGTTTGTTTCCGCCGAGACCGGCCAGAGACTGGGGCAGATCTTCGACAAAGTGGACGAGATCGTGGAAAGCTGCGTGCAGCGCGTGGCGACCGGCGTCCTGAACGAGATCATCTCCCAGGCGACAGCCATGCACGAGCCGCCCTCCGATAAAGGAAAGCGACTGCGGATCTATTACGCCACGCAGGTGGCTGTCGGTCCGCCCACGTTCGTTTTCTTTGTAAACGACAAGAAGCTGATGCATTTCTCCTATCAGCGCTATCTGGAAAACCAGCTGCGGGAAACGTTCGGCTTTAAAGGAACCAGTATCAAGATCATCATCCGGGAAAGGAGCGAAAAAGAGCAATGATCCGTCTGCTTCTGATCGCAGCCGGATATCTCTTCGGCTGCATCCAGACCAGTTTCATCTACGGCAGAAAGCAGGGCGTGGATATCCGGGAGCACGGCAGCGGCAATGCCGGCACCACCAACGCGCTGCGCGTCATGGGCCGCAAAGCCGGCATTATCGTTTTTATCGGCGACATGGGCAAAATGATGCTGGCCGTCGGCGTCATGCTGCTGATCTTCCGCCATCTGGGACCGGAAGCCGCCCTGATGATCAAACTGTATACGGGCCTGGGGGTCGTGCTGGGCCACGACTTCCCGTTCTATATGGACTTCCGAGGCGGCAAGGGCGTTGCCTCCACCGCGGCCCTGATCCTGCTTCTGGACTGGCGCATGGCGGTGATGGGGATCATCCTCTTTTTCGGCATCACGATCCTGACAAAAATCGTTTCCCTTGGGTCCTGCCTGACCCTGACGGCGGAGCTTGTCCTGATGATCGTCCTGGTGCTGACCGGCCGTCTTTCCCCGGGCGTGATGGCTTCCTGGGAGCCGCTCGCGGTATTCGGATCCATCGTAGTCCTTTCTCTCATCCGGCATGCGGAGAATATCCGGCGTCTGCTGGCGGGAAAGGAAAACAAACTCGATTTATTTGGCAAAAAACACTGATCGGCTCTTTACATCATGCGGTTCCTGCGGTATAAATGTAGCAATACACACTTCATTATTGTTTTGTTCTGCACCACATTCTATTGAACAGGGGAGAAGAGTATGGCCATCATTCTGGATGAACAGTCAAGGACCTTCAATGAGTATCTGATCATTCCCGGGTATTCCTCCGCGGAATGCATTCCCGCCAATGTATCCCTGAAAACGCCGTTAGTCCGTTTCCGCAAAGGAGAGGAACCGGCACTGCACATGAACATCCCCATGGTAAGCGCCATTATGCAGTCGGTCTCGGGAGACCGGCTGGCGGTCGCGCTGGCCATGGAAGGCGGCGTGTCCTTTATTTTCGGTTCCCAGAGCATTGAATCCCAGGCGGCCATGGTGGCGCGCGCCAAGAGTTTCAAAGCCGGCTTTGTGCGCAGCGATTCCAACGTCCGTCCCGACCAGACCCTAGCGGATATCCTGGCCATTACGGCTTCCACGGGCCATTCCACGATCGCCGTCACGGAAGACGGCACGCCCGAAGGCCGGCTGATGGGCCTGGTGACCAGCCGCGACTACCGTGTTTCCCGCATGGAAATGACGACCCCGATCCGCGAATTCATGACGCCGTTCGAGAAACTGATCTGGGCTCCGGAAGGCACCACGCTCAAGGAAGCCAACGATATTATCTGGGATCACAAACTGAATGCCCTGCCCATCGTGGACAAGGAGGGCCGCCTCTGCTACATCGTATTCCGCAAGGACTATGACCTGCACAAACAGAATCCGAACGAACTGCTGGACGACCATAAGCGCTATGTGGTCGGCGCCGGCATCAATACACGGGATTACGCCGAGCGCGTACCGGCCCTGCTGGAAGCGGGCGCGGACGTCCTCTGCATCGATTCCTCGGAAGGCTTCTCCGAATGGCAGCAGCGCACGATCGCCTGGATCCGCAGCGAATACGGCGACCGCGTAAAGGTCGGCGCCGGCAACGTGGTGGACGCGGACGGCTTCCGCTTCCTGGCGGACTGCGGTGCGGACTTCGTGAAGGTCGGCATCGGCGGCGGTTCCATCTGCATCACGCGCGAAACCAAGGGCATCGGCCGCGGCCAGGCCACCGCGCTGATCGAAGTCTGCAAGGAACGCGACAAATACTTTGAAGAGACCGGCATTTACGTTCCGGTCTGCTCCGACGGCGGCATCGTCTATGATCACCATATCACGCTGGCGCTGGCCATGGGCGCGGACTTCGTCATGCTGGGCCGCTACTTCGCCCGCTTTGACGAAAGCCCGACCAACCGCATCAGCATCAACGGGACCTATTACAAGGAATACTGGGGAGAAGGCTCCGCCCGCGCCCGCAACTGGCAGCGCTACGACCTGGGCGGCGACAAGAAGCTTTCCTTCGAGGAAGGCGT
>CADBQE010000226.1 GCA_902796695.1 uncultured Lachnospiraceae bacterium | reverse complement strand
GGTGGGGGAGTGGTGCCGGCAGAAGGATATTGCCTACACCCGTTATTGCGACGATATGACGTTTTCCGGAGATTTCGACCACCTGCCCGTCATCCGTTTTGTTGAGGCGGAACTGAAGAAACTCGGACTGTTTCTCAACAGGACCAAGACCCGTGTTATTGCCGACAGTCAGCGGCAGCAGGTGACCGGGATTGTCGTGAATGAAAAGGTCTCCGTACCCAAATCATATAAACGGCAGATCCGCCAGGCGGTCTATTACTGTCAGAAGTACGGAGTGTCCGATCATCTGAATAAGACAGGTTCAAAAAAGGATAAAAACGCGTTCCTTGCGGAGCTTCGGGGGCGGATCAACTATGTTCTGTCGGTTGAGCCGGACAACGAAGAAATGAAAAAGTATCGTGCAGAACTGAAAAGTCTGACCTGAACAGAAAAAATGTCGCTTTGCAGACGACTCTGTTTTCCGGCAATACTGTATAATAGAGACATCGAGGGGGTGATTTCAGTTCCATGATTACACCCTGAGTGGTCTGATAAGCGCGGCTTGACGAGGCTGAAGACGGCGGGAAGGGCATTTATTCGAACATAATACGGGAGAGGTGGATTATATGAGATTTCTTCACATTGCCGATCTGCACCTGGGGAAGCAGATGAATGATGTGTCGCTGCTGCCGGATCAGGAATACATCCTGCGGCAGATCGTGTCCGTTGCGGAAAACGAGCAGGCGGACGCCGTGCTGATCGCCGGGGATGTGTATCAGCGGTCGTCTCCGCAGGCGGAGGCCATGGCGCTGTTTGATTCGTTTGTGTCGGAACTGGCGGGGATGGGAAAAAAGGTGTTCATCATCAGCGGCAACCATGATTCCGCGCAGCGGATCTCCTATTTTTCGTCACTGATTAAATCCTCCGGGGTGTACGTCACGGAGGCGTTTGACGGAAGCGTGCAGAGCGTAACGCTGCGGGATCGCGACGGAGAGATCGTTGTCTGGATGCTGCCGTTTCTGCGGCCGTTTCAGGTGAAGCGCAGACTGCCGGAGGAAAAGATCGTCACGTATCAGGACGCAGTGGCGGCGGTGCTGCGGCGGACGCCCGTTGATGCGAAAAAGCGGAATATCCTGCTGTGCCATCAGTTTATCACCGGCAGTGAAACCTGCGAGTCCGAGGAGCGGGCTGTGGGGGGACTGGACAACATTGACGCTTCCCTGTTTGATGCGTTTGATTATGTGGCACTCGGGCATATCCACAAACCGCAGAAGGTGCTGCGCGAGACTCTGCGATATGCGGGATCTCCGCTGAAATATTCCTTCTCCGAGGCCGGGCACAAAAAATCCGTGGCTGTCGTGGACATGAATGAGAAGGGGGATACCGCGGTGCGTACCGTGCTTCTTCATCCCCTGCATGACGTGCGTATGATTGAAGGGGAGCTGGATGAGCTGATGCGGCTGCCGTATTCGGAGGATTATCTGTGGGTCACCGTGCACGATGAGCTTCCGCCGCCCGACGCGCGCGTGACGCTCAGCGTCAATTTCCCCAATATGATGAAATACTCCGTTGTCAATTCCAGTACGAAATACGACGTCAGCGTGACGGGCGCCGAGAGTATGGAAAACAAGACCGTCCCGGAGCTGTTCAGCGATTTTTACCGCCTGCAGAACAACGGCCGGGAACCCGGTGAGGCGCAGCAGAAGGTGCTGCTGAAGGTGCTGAAAGAACTGGAGGAAAAGGCATGAAACCGTTATATCTGACAATTTCCGCTTTCGGCCCGTACGCGGGTGAGACGGCCGTTGATTTTACGCAGTTCGGCGAGGACGGCATCTTCCGGATCGCCGGCGACACCGGCGCGGGCAAGACGACGATTTTCGATGCCATCAGCTTTGCGCTTTACGGCGAGGCTTCGGGGGGCAAGGAGCGGCGCGGGAGCAAAACATTCCGTTCGGACTATGCTTCGCCGGGAACCGAAACCTACGTGGAGCTCACTTTCCGGCACAAAGGCGAAACCTGGCGCATCCGCCGCAATCCGGAATATGAGCGCCCGAAAAAGAGAAACCAGGAGGGCACTGCGACGGAAAGTGCCAAGGCGCAGCTTTCCAATCTGGATTCCGGTGAAATCATTGACGGCCTGACGGATGTCAATAAAAAAATCTATGAACTCCTGGGCCTGACGCAGAATCAGTTCACGCAGACCGTGATGATCGCGCAGGGGGCTTTCCTTAAAATCCTCAATGCGACTTCCGATGAGCGGAAGGCGCTGTTCCAGAAGCTGTTCAACACATCCGTTTTCTTTGAGCTTCAGAAGAAGCTGCAGGAAATGGAGAAGGCCTGCTGCAAAGAGAGAGAGGAGATCGAAAACCGGATCGTCATCGCGGCGGGCAAGATCGATGCGGAGCCGGATTTTCCGGAGCGGAGCAGTATCGAGCTGTACAAAACGGAAGCCAAGTACGGCGATCTGCTCGCGGATTGCCTGGAAAAACTGATCGCCGGCGAAAGAGCGGCCGGGGCCCGGACGGAGACAGAGAAGCAGGAAGCCGGGAAAGAGCTGGAGGCCCTGATCGCGGCGATTGAAAAGGGCCGGGCGGTGAACGAAGACTTTGAGACGCTGGAAAAAACGGAGGCGGCGCTGACGCGGCTTCTGGAGCGCCGGACCGATATGGATGGTCTGGCGGACTGGCTGGAAACGGCCCGGAAAGCGCAGGGCCTTGCCGCGGATGAAAAACTGATCATCAGCAATGCGTCGGAGATACAGAAGCAGCAGAAGGCGGTCGAGCAGGCGTCCGCTGCCGCCGCAGACGCGGAAAAGGCGCTGCCCGAAGCGGAGGCAAAGCAGCGGGAAGCGGAATCCCGCGCCCCGGAAGCGGATGAGCTGCTGACAAATGCACGGCAGCTGTCGGACTGCATTCCGGTGCTGAAGGATCTGGAAACGCAGAAAAAGAAGCTGGAAAGTCAGAAAAAGCTGATGGCGGAACTGCTGGAAGCAAGCAGAGAAGCGGATTCCGCCTATACGGCCGCCAAGGAGGGGTATTACCGCAGTCAGGCGGGGCTGCTGGCGGCGGAACTGAAGGAAGGGACGCCGTGTCCGGTGTGCGGCGCGCTGTCCCATCCGCACCCC
The DNA here is from genome assembly GCA_902796695.1 of uncultured Lachnospiraceae bacterium. Classification (GTDB taxonomy): domain Bacteria; phylum Bacillota; class Clostridia; order Lachnospirales; family Lachnospiraceae; genus UBA6987. Next base: position 6,559 of record CADBQE010000226.1, on the reverse strand, counting down.
GCGGAGCTGACGGCCGAATCCGTCACCAGAGAAGAGATGGAGCGGGCGGAACGGCAGCACCGAAAGGCGGCCGATGCTTTACACAAGGCAAACACTGTCCTGGCATCCCTCCGGACCGCAGCGGACGCGGGCGCAGCCCGTCTGCGGGAACTGAATCTGGCCGAGAACGAAACGGAAGAGCATCTGCGGGCGTGCGTCCGGGATATGGAAGACCGGGCCGGACAGATACGGAATGCCATCGCGGGCAGCAGAAAAGCGTACGACGAACTGAAAACCAAATTCGAAAACAGCCGTACGGTGGCGGGCGAAGGCCGGAAGCATCTTTCCGCTCTGCAGGAGACAGCGGACCGACTGCGGAAACAGTTCGAGGAGAACCTGAAAGCCGCGGGGTTTGAGGATGAAGAAGCGTATCGGCTGGCGAAGATGTCGGAGAAGGACGTAAAGGACGCCGAAAGGCGGCTGAAGGAATACGGCGAGCAGAAGAAGTCTCTGACAGATCAGGCGGCGGCCCTTCGTGAAAAGCTGGACGGAAAAGAAAAGACGGATCTTTCGCAGCTGGAAGAGCGGCAGCGGCAGCGGAAGACGGAAAAAGCCGCGGCCGAGGCGAAAGAAACCGCGCTGATGAAGAAGCTGACGCTGCATGACGATGCCCTGAAGGAGATCCGCGACGCCCTTAAGAAAAAGTCGCGCAGGGAAGAGCACTGGGCGGCGGTCCGGGATCTTTATTACTGCTGCGCCGGCATTACCGGCGGCAGATTCCGGGGCAAGCTCTCGTTCGAAGCGTACGTGCAGCAATATTATTTCAAGCAGGTGGTCGCCGCCGCCAATAAGCGCCTGACCGTGCTGACCGATGGACTGTTTACGCTGCGCTGCAAGGAGGAGGCGAAGGACCGGGTGCGGCAGAGCGGCCTGGATCTGGACGTGCTGGACCGCGGCACCGGTCAGTGGCGGGATGTGAGCACCCTGTCCGGCGGCGAATCCTTCCTGGCAAGCCTGGCTCTGGCCCTGGGGCTGTCCGACGTTGTGCAGGCCGGAAGCGGTTCTGTCCGTATGGACGCCATGTTTATTGACGAGGGATTCGGCACTCTGGATGAAAACGCTCTGCGCAATTCGCTTCAGGTGCTGTCCGATCTGGCTGACGGGAAGCGCCTTATCGGAATCATCTCCCACGTGCATGATCTGGAGGAGCGGATCGAAAAGCAGCTCGTTGTATCCAAAACGCTGACGGGCTCGAAAATAACGGCCATTGTCTGAGACGTACGACCGCGCGAGTCCGGAATCTGCGGAGGAACCGATCAGTGAAACGTAAAGCAATACAAATCAATACGGCCGCTTACCCGGAGGCGCTTTCCGCCTTATGGAAGGACGCGCCTGTTTACGACAGCAGCTGCTCGAAAGAGGCGCAGGTGCTATTCGTTGATAAGGGCGGGGGATATTTTGTCAAAAAAGCACCGAAAGGAACCCTTAAGACAGAGGCGCTAATGACGGAATATATGCATTCTCTGGGGCTTTCGGCGGAGGTGCTGTATTACGGATCAGCGGAAGAGGGCGATTTTCTTGTTACCGGGCGAATTCCCGGGGAGGACTGCACGGATCCGAAGTATCTGTCCGAACCGGAGCGGCTTTGCGAGACCGCGGCGATGCTCCTGCGGACTTTGCATGAGACCGACGGAAGGGCCTGCCCTGTACGGGACCGGGTACGGACGTATGCGGATACGGTGACGGGCGGGTTTGACGGCCGCGGTTATAAACCGGATCTGTTTCAGGGTTTATGGGAATTCAAATCGTTTGAAGAGGCAAGGCGTGCGGCGGAAGAAGGCCTGCCGCTGCTGAAAACAGACGTACTGCTCCACGGCGATTACTGCCTGCCCAACATCCTGCTGGATGACTGGAAGTTTTCCGGATTCATTGACCTCGGATGCGGCGGCATGGGCGACAGGCATATCGATCTCGCCTGGGGCGTATGGACCCTTCAGTTCAACCTCGGGACAAGCAGGTATACGGACCGCTTTCTGGATGCCTACGGGCGGGAACTGATAGAGCCGGAAATGCTGCGGATGGTCGCGGCCATGGAAATGATCGGGGGCTGACAGGGGCCGTATAGAAATCTGCCGGTGTTTGAATGACTGATTTGAATCCGGCGGGATGCGGGATATACGGCCGGGTTTCCGGAGTAATACAAAACAGAGCTCACCGGAGATTTTCCGGAAAAAGAGGACGCTGAAATGAAGCGCGAAGGTTGAAAGCGAGGCGGCGGAGGACGCGATGAGAACGAAAAAGAAAGGCAGCTGCTGGACCGCATATTATGACCCGGATACCGGACGTTATTTCGCGGAGATCATATACACCAGCCGCGAGGGCCGCGAGCAGTACAACTACGAAATCACGCAGGATATCTACGGCCGGCTCGGCACATTTGCGGATGACGTCGAAAATGAAAGGCTGATCAAGACTGCAAAGATGACGTATTCGTTTGAAAACACGATGTACGGCACGCTCGGCCCCGAAAGAACTGTCTGGGACGAAGAAGCGAACGAAGCCATGAAGGCGGCGGAAGCGAAGCAGAACAGGGGGCGCGGGAGAAAGGATTCCGCGGGCGGCTCCGGGAGCGGAGACGCGGACTGAGCGGTAAAAGGGCCGAACCCGGCCCTTTTTGTGTGCGCTTCTCTTCACAGCGGGAAAGCCACTGCGTCCCGGTACAGCTTTTTCAGAATGCCCAGGAAGGTTTTGAGGCTTTCCCGCTGATCTTCTCTGTGCGTGCATAAGACGCAGGAAAAGCTTTCCGGGCAGTCGAACGGGATCCAGGCAAACTGGCCGCTGTGATCGTTCAGAAAGCCGGGGGCCAGGCAGACTCCGCGGCCCGCGGCCACGTTGGTCAGGGTCGTGTCGTGATCGGCGCTGTTGAAGCAGTTGATTTTTCCCGAGCCGATCAGGCGGTGCTGAACCGAGCGAAGCGCGGGCGGCGAACCGCCGCCGATCATCAGAGTCCGTCCGTAAAGATCTTCTTCCGTGATCAGGTTTCTGCCGGCCAGAGGATCGTCACGGCCCGCGATAAGATAGATCCGGCTCTCGAAGAGGTCATGGATCTCTATTCCGGCCACCTGCCGCGTCTGCTCCTTCAAAGCAAAAACGATATCCGCGTCATTCCGGAGAAAGGTTTCCATGCTGTTCTCATACCGGAAGACCGGGGTGATCTGTACGTCCGGGCAGGATTCCTCAAACAGTTTCATGGCTTCGGGGAGAAAATAAAGCGCCTGGCGGACCATCATACAGACGGAAATGCTGTCCTTGTATTTGGCGCTGAAATTCTGGCCCTGTTCAATGGCGCGCCCCAGATCCTGGCGCAGGCCGGTCAGGAAGGAAACAAACTGAGCGCCGGCCGGGGTGAGGACCGCACCTTTCCCGTTCCGTTCAAAGATGGGAAAGCCGATTTCCTCTTCCAGAAGCCTGATCTGGTAGGAAAAGGTCGGCTGGCTGACAAAAAGATTATCCGCAGCTCTGCTGAAGTTCAGCGTGCGGGCGGCCTCGATACAGTAATCGATCTGCTGGGTGGTCATGGGGCGGCTCCTGATATTTAAGAATTAAATTGAGTATACAATAATTCGATTGGACTTTGCAATAGGGACTTCGTATAATGGCCTTGTCAAGAGGATAAAGCAGGAGGACAGAAACCATGGCAAAGACATTGATCGCATTTTTTTCCAGAGCGGATGAAAACTACTTCGGCGGCGCGATGCGCTATGTGAAGGTCGGAAACACCGAGATCGTGTGCGGCATCATGAAGGACATGATTCAGGCGGACACTTTTAAGATCGAAATGAAGAATCCGTACTCGCCGGTCTATATGACCTGCATCGAGGAAGCCAAGAAAGACCTGCGGGCAAATGCAAGACCTGAGCTTGTATCCCTGCCGGAGAGCATCGGTGAATACGACACCGTTATCCTTGCCTATCCCAACTACTGGGGCACGATGCCGATGGCCGTGCTCACCTTCCTGGAGGCTTTCGATTTCACCGGAAAGACGATCCTGCCTCTGTGCACCAGCGAAGGGAGCGGCCTGGACGGCATCGAGCGGGACATCAAAAAGGCCTGCCCCGGCGCGGAGGTCAGGAAGGGCCTGTCCGTCACAGGCAGCAGAGCAGCGGATTCCAAAGCAGACGTACAGAAGTGGCTCAGCGCGAACGGGCTGCTGTAAGAAAGGAGAGCAACATGGAATATATTGTGCTGAACAACGGAGTAAAATGCCCGGTGATCGGGATCGGAACGTTCATGCTTTCCCCCGCGGACGCCGAAAACAGCGTGCGGGAAGCCCTGAAGATGGGCTATTCCCTGGTGGATACCGCCAATGCCTATGTCAATGAACGCGCCGTCGGACGCGGCATAAAGGGCAGCGGCGTGAAGCGTGAAGACGTCTTCCTTTCCACCAAGCTCTGGCCCAGCGAGTATGAAAACGAGAACGCCGTGGACGATACTCTGGCCCGCCTGGGCGTGGATTACGTGGACCTTCTCTACATCCACCAGCCCGCCGGAAACTGGCTGGCCGGCTACCGCCTGCTGGAAAAGGCGTACAAAGAGGGCAAAGCAAAGGCTATAGGCATCTCCAATTTCGAAGGAAAGTACATGGAAGAGCTTCAGACCAAATGGGAGGTCATTCCGCAGTTCATCCAGGTGGAGGCCCATCCGTATTACACCCAGCGGGAGCTCAGAAAGACGCTGGACAAGTACGGCATCAGGCTGATGAGCTGGTATCCGCTGGGACACGGAGACAAATCCCTGATCGAGGAGCCGGTCTTTGCGAAGCTGGGGCAGAAATACGGAAAGACTCCGGCTCAGGTGATCCTGCGCTGGCACACGCAGATGGGCTTCGCGGTCATCCCCGGCAGCAAAAACGTCGGCCATATCAAGGATAATCTGGATATCCTGGACTTCACGCTCTCGGATGAAGAGATGGCCGAGATCGGGAAGCTCGACAAGGGCGTGCGCTACTACCACCGTACGGAGGAGCAGCTTGTGCAGTTCGCGGGCTGGAGACCTGCTTTCGAAAAAAGATGAATGTATTTGAATGGAATCATGCACTCCGGAAGCTGAATGAGGCGGAGGCATGAGGAAGATACGGCACAGACGGCTCCGGCCTTTCCGGCTTTGACAGAAAACTTTCTTCCGCCGTTCCCGGAAGTACGCTGCTGAAAGGGCTGACAATACGGGGAAACGACTGTCAGAACAAACAGGACAGCGTCCGGAAAACCGTAAAGGACTGGGTCGCGGAGCTGGGACTGTAAGGGCACCTCGGGTTACGGCTGCTTTTCGGTATCGGAAAAGGACGTTTTCAGCTGCTGCAGAAAACGTTCCGCGATCGGGGTAAAGGTTTGAGAGCGGTTCCAGGCAAGGTACAGGGCGGTTTCGAGCGGCGGCTCCAGCGGGCGGAAGACGAGTCCGCTTTCCCCGGAAGTGTCGATCAGATGGCGGAAGGTCAGCAGATATCCGAGCCCTTCCCGCGCAAAGACGGAGCCGTTGTAGGAAAGGCGGAAAGAGCCTTCCAGCTTCATTTTCGAAAACGAGCTGCCGGCCCATTTTTTGATGTCTCCGTTCCAGCCCTGTTCGGAACAGAACAGGGGCAGGCCGGCCAGGTCTTCGGCGCGGACCGCCTCTTTTTCCGCGAGGGGGTCCCCCGCGGGAATCACCAGCCCCCACACGTCTTTTTCGGGGAAAGCCAGATATTCGTACTTGCGGCTGTCCGGCAGCTCCGCGAGCACCAGAAAATCCAGGAGCCCTTTGTCCAGCTTGTCCGCGATCTGCTCGGTATCGCCGCTGGTGATGTGGTAATGCAGGCGGGGATAGCGGGCTTTGAAATCCCGGATCGCGCGGGCCAGATAGCGGATCTGGTAAGATTCCGCGAGGCCCAGGTACAGCTCGCCGCCGCTGATGTCGTCCAGGGAAATGAATTCCTGCTCGATCCTGTCCGCCATGCCGATGAGGTCCTCGGCCCGGTTCCGCAGAAGTACGCCTTCCTCGGTCAGGCGGATGCTGAAGCTGCGGCGGACAAAAAGCTTCCGGCCCAGCTCATCTTCCAGAGACTTTAATGCTTTGGACAGGGTCGGCTGCGTGACGTGCAGGATCTCCGCTGCCCGGGTCATATTTTCTTCCCTGGCCACCGCCAGGAAGTACCGCAGGGTACGAATCTCCATCGATTGCTCTCCTTATGAGGGGGAAGGACTTGCGATATTCCGAAAAAGAATATCATGAAATAAATTATAACTATTTGCACGGCGCCGCGCAAGCCGTTATGATGAAAAAGGCCGGGAATATCGTGCGATTTTTTTCGGCGCGCGATCCGGGAAAGCGGATGAACTAAGAAAAGCGAGGACAGAGATCATGATAAAAAAGGAAGAGCTGACGCTGACGCAGGAATGGGACAAGACTTTCCCGAAGAGCGACAGAACAGATCACTGCAAAGTCACGTTTGTCAACCGCTACGGCATTACCCTGGCGGCGGATATGTATATTCCGAAGGATGCGGAAGGGAAGCTTCCCGCGATCGCTGTCAGCGGTCCTTTCGGAG
>CADBQE010000225.1 GCA_902796695.1 uncultured Lachnospiraceae bacterium | reverse complement strand
TCGGAAATGATCCTGATCGGCGCGCGGCCTTCCATGGGCAAGACGGCGCTGGTTCTGAATATCCTGCAGAACGTGGTTTTCCGCCAGGACCAGTGCGCCGTGCTGTTCTCCCTGGAGATGGCCAAGGAAATGATCATGAACCGTCTGCTCTCCATGGAAGCGCGCGTGGACGCGCAGCGCCTGCGCAGCGGCGAGCTGAGCGACGAGGACTGGGACCGGCTCTTTGAGGCGGCGGAGACCATCAGCCGCTCCAAACTGATCATTGACGAGACCTCCGGCATTACGGTGTCGGATCTGCGCAGCAAATGCCGGCGGATCAAACTGGAAAAAGACCTGAAGCTGATCGTGATCGACTACCTGCAGCTGATGTCCGGCTCGGGCCGCCGCAGTGAAAACCGCCAGCAGGAGATCACGGAGATCTCCCGGGGCCTGAAGGCGCTGGCGCGGGAGCTGAGGGTCCCGGTCATCGCGCTTTCGCAGGTCTCCCGCGCGCCCGACGCCCGCAAGGACGATCACCGGCCGATGCTGTCGGACCTGCGCGAATCCGGCTCCATCGAACAGGACGCGGACGTGGTCATGTTTATTTACCGCGACGAATATTACAACCGGGAAAACAGCACGAAGAAGGGCATTACGGAACTGATCGTGGCCAAGCAGAGAAACGGCCCGGTGGGGACCGTGGAACTGGCCTGGCTGGCGGAGCACCTGCGCTTTGCCAATATCTCGAAAGAGATGCGGATGCAGCGCGAGCGGGAAGCCCGGGAACGGGCCGCCTCGGAATAAAAAAACGGACGGCTTTCAATCGAAGAAATATGCGGAAAAGGGCCGATGCAGAATCGGCCCGTATCATATCGGAAACAGGGAGGGACCGTGATGCGGATTTTGTTTATGGGAACGCCGATGCTCAGCCGGACGGTGCTGGAAGCACTGCTTGCGGCGGGACACGAGATCGTTCTGGCGGTCACGCAGCCGGACCGGGAGAAGGGCCGCGGCAAGGCGGTGCAGGTCTCTCCGGTCAAGGAGGCGGCGCTGGCGCACGGGATCCCCTTGTTTCAGCCGGAGCGGCTGCGGAGAGAGGAAAACGTGGCCCGGCTTAAGGAATTCTGTGAAACGAACCCGGCCGACGTCGGCGTGGTGGCCGCGTTCGGCCAGATCCTGCCGCAGGCGGTCCTGGACCTGCCGCGCCTCGGCTGCCTGAATGTGCATACCTCGCTGCTGCCGCGCTATCGCGGCGCTTCGCCGATCGAAGCGGTGCTGCTGGCCGGGGAAGAGGAGACCGGCGTGACGGTCATGCAGATGGATGCCGGCCTGGATACCGGAGATATCCGCCTGCAGGAGGCCCTGCCCATAAGCCCGGACGATACCGGCGGCACGCTGACGGAAAAACTGGCGCAGCTGGGCGGCCGCCTGATCACGGAAGCGCTCCGGCAGCTGGAAGCCGGGACGCTGCCGCGCCGCCCTCAGGAAGGAGAAAGCACTTACGCGGGCCTGATCCGCAAGGAGGACGGATGTCTGGACTTTTCGCAGCCGGCGGAAGAACTCGAACGCCGGATCCGGGCCTTCGACCCGTGGCCCGGCACCTTTACGTTCCGGGAAGGCAAGCGGCTGAAGATCGGCCGGGCCCTGGTGCTGCGGGACCGTGACAATGCGGAGCCGCAGACGGGCTGCGCCCCGCTCCCCGGAACGGTGACCGCCGTCTCCCGGGAAGGGATCGACGTGCAGACGGGCCGTGGGATCCTGCGGCTTGCGGCGCTGCAGCCCGAGGGTAAAAAAATGATGCCCGCAGATGCTTACCTGCGCGGCTATTCCCTGGAAGCGGGCACGCTCCTGGGAGAGCGCTTATGAACAGCCGTGCCCTGGCCGCCCGGATCATCGACCGGACCCTGGAACAGGGCGGCATGAGCCACGAACTGCTGCGGGAAGCATTCCGGAACAGCCCGGATATGGACAGCCGGGAACGGAATTTCATTACGGCTCTGGTCCACGGGACCATCAGCCGGGCCCTGACGCTGGATTATTATCTGGATCGGGTGAGCCGGGTCCCGACCGCGCAGATGAAGCCGTATCTGCGCAGCGTGCTGCGCATGGGCCTGTATCAGATCCTGTATATGGACCGGGTTCCGGACGCCGCGGCGGTCAATGAAAGCGTAAAACTGGTCCGGAAGCAGTTCGGCCCCGGCCTGACCGGCTTTGCGAACGGCGTCCTGCGGGCGGCCGCACGCGAAAAGGACCGGAAAGAGCCGGAAGGTGCGGCGGCATACAGCCTGCCGCAGCCGTTATATGATTATCTGACCGGCCTGTACGGCGAAGAAAAAGCCCGGCAGACCGCGGAATATTATCTGAGCGCACCGCAGCTGTGGTGCCGCGTCAACCTGAGCCGCCTCTCCCGCGACGAAGCCGCCGCGATGCTGGCCCGGGACGGCTGGCAGACCCGGCCGCACCCCGCCTCCCCGGCTGCTCTGGCCCTGGAAAGAGAGAAAGCCGCCGCATCGCCCGAACCGGGAAAGAACGGCCCGGACGTTCCGCTGGAACGGACGGAAGCCGTCCGGAGGGGCTTTGTGCAGCTGCAGGATATCAGCGCCCAGCTGGCCGTTTCGGCCGCCGCACCGCAGCCTGGCATGCGGGTCCTGGACCTGTGCGCCGCGCCCGGCGGAAAAAGCCTGCAGGCCGCGGACCTGATGCGGAACGAAGGCGAAGTGACCGCCTGCGACCTGACGGAGGTCAAATGCCGCCTGATCCGGGAAAACGCGGAACGCAGCGGCTTTTCCTGCCTCAGAGTCCGGCAGGCGGATGCCACCGTCTTTGAGCCGTCCTTTGAAAAGACCTACGACCTGGTCATTGCGGACCTGCCCTGCTCCGGTCTGGGAACGGCTTCCCGCAAACCGGAGATCAAGTACCGCGTGACACGGACTCAGGTGACGGACCTGGCCGCTCTGCAGCGGCGGATCCTGAATAATGCCGTGCGCTATGTGAAGCCCGGCGGAAAGATTCTGTATTCCACCTGCACGCTGACCAAGGAAGAAAACACGGACAATGCCCTGTATATCGAACAGGAGCTGGGGCTGAGACCGTCCCCGCTGCCGCAGGCCGGCAGGCAGATGCCAGGAACGGATCCGGACAGCCCCCATCTGCTGCAGCTGCTGCCCGGAGATCTGGGCGGCGACGGCTTTTTCATCAGCCTTTTTGCAAAGGAGACGACATGACGGACCTCCGTTCCCTCACCATAGAAGAACTGAAAACGGCGCTTGCGGAGATGGGACAGCCCTCGTTCCGCGCGGACCAGATCTTTGACTGGCTGCACCGGAAAAAGGTGCGTTCCGTGGAGGAGATGTCCAACCTGCCGAAAACCCTGCGCGAAACCCTGGAGCGGGACTTTTCCCTCAGCACTCTGACGCTCCACACCCGCCAGATCTCCCGGGACGGCACCCGGAAATATCTGTTCCTGCTGCCGGACCGCCAGGCGGTCGAAAGCGTGCTGATGCACTATGATTACGGCAATACGGTCTGCATTTCCTCGCAGGTCGGCTGCCGCATGGGCTGCCGTTTCTGCGCGTCCACCATCGGCGGGCTCTCCCGCAATCTGCTGCCCGGCGAAATGCTGGAGCAGATCTACCGCATCGAAGAGGATGCGGGGATCACGGTGAACCACCTGGTCGTCATGGGGACCGGCGAACCGCTGGACAATCTGGAGAACCTGACCCGTTTTATCCGCCTGCTGACGCATCCCGCGGGCAAGAATCTCAGTGAGCGGAACATCACGGTCTCCACCTGCGGCCTGGTGCCGCAGATCCGCCTGCTGGCGCAGGAGCATCTGGGCATTACCCTGGCCCTGTCCCTGCACGCGCCGGATGACGCGCTGCGCCGCACCATGATGCCGATCGCGAACCGGTATACGATCGCGGAGACGCTGGCGGCCTGCGATGATTATTTCGCCGCCACCGGCCGCCGCATGAGCTACGAATACAGTCTGGTGCGCGGCGTGAACGACAGCCCCGGGCATGCGCTGGCGCTGGCCGCGCTGCTGAAGGGCAGGAACTGTCATGTAAATCTGATCCCGGTGAACCCGGTAGCCGAGCGCTCGTACGAAGCGCCGCGGGAGGCGGAGGGGGCACACTTTCAAAAACTGCTTGAAAAAAACGGGATAAATGCTACTATTAGAAAGAGAATGGGCGCGGACATCGACGGTGCCTGCGGCCAGCTCAGAAGGAGGCTGATGGAGTAGCGATGCTTCGACATGCGGCAAAAACTGACGTCGGCCTGGTCAGACAGAAGAATGAAGACTCGTTTTACACGGGCTGTCCTTTGGGCGGCCTGGAAAACAATCTGTTTATCGTGGCTGACGGAATGGGAGGACATAAGGGAGGAGAGTACGCCTCCCGCTTTGTGGTGCGCAGGATCCCGGATCAGCTGAGGGGCGCCTGCCGCCGGAACGGTGTGATGAATGCCCTGCGGGAAGCAGTGGAAAGCACCAATAAGGCATTAAACCAGATCGCGTCGGAGCAGGAAGAGCTGGAAGGCATGGGCTCCACGCTGGTAATGGCCTATTTCAACAGGACGGAATGGATCGTGGTCAACGTCGGCGACAGCCGGGCCTATCTGTTCGAAAACGATACGCTGCGGCAGATCACGCTGGACCACTCCTGGGTAGAGGAACTGGTGCGCCAGGGCGTCCTGGAACGGGACGATCCGATGTATCAGGCCAACCGGAATAAGATCACACGGGCCATGGGACCGGAACCGCTTGTGGACGAGGACGTGTTTATCGTCCCCGCCGTATCCGGACAGCGGCTGCTGCTGTGCAGCGACGGCCTGCACGGCATGCTGAGCGATGAGGAGATCGCAGCGGTCCTGCGCGAGGAGGAAGACGTGGACCGAGCTGTCTCGCGGCTGCTGAGACAGGCACTGGACGCCGGCGGACAGGACAATGTCACTGTCCTGTTGGTCGAATACCGGGATGAAAGCGAATCAGAGGAAGAATGACATATGTTACTGAAAGCGGGAACTGTTTTAAACGACAGATATGAAATACTGAGCACGGTGGGCGCCGGCGGCATGGCCGACGTATACCGCGCGCGCGACAACGTGCTGAAGCGTCTGGTCGCCATCAAGGTGCTGAAGGAAGAATTCAGCTCCGACGCCGGATTTGTAGCCAAATTCCGCCGGGAAGCGCAGGCGGTCGGCGCCCTCAACCACCCCAATATCGTGGGGGTGTTTGACGTGGGCGAACAGAACGGCATGTACTATATCGTCATGGAGCTGGTCGAGGGCATCAACCTGAAGAAATATATCGACAAGACCGGCGCCATGGAAGAGCGGGAAGCCGTGGAAGTCGCCATGCAGGTGGCCAAGGGGCTGGAGGCGGCCCACAGCCAGGGCATCATCCACCGCGACATCAAGCCGCAGAACATCATCATCTCCCGGGAAGGGAAGATCAAGGTGGCGGACTTCGGCATTGCCCGCATGGTCGCCACGGAAACGTCCACCACCAGCACGATGGGCAGCGTCCATTACATCTCGCCGGAACAGGCGCGCGGGGAAGCCTGCGACGCCCGCAGCGATATTTATTCGCTGGGCATTACGTTATATGAAATGGTCACCGGGCAGGTCCCGTTTGACGGCGAATCCTCGGTGGAGGTCGCGCTCAAGCACGTGCAGGAGCCCATGCGGCCTCCGGGAGAACTGGCGCCGTCCCTGTCCCTGAATCTGGAAAAGATCATTCTGAAATGCACGCAGAAGAACCCGGCCTACCGCTACGCGACCATGTCGGATCTGCTGGTGGACTTCAAGAAGCTGATCGTGATGCCGGACGAGGACTTTGTGGTCCTGCCGGCGGAAGGCGCGGGCGACCCGAATATCGCGATGCGCCGGGAAGATGCGGATATCCTGAAGCTGGCCGGCATTTCGCCCCGCCGGACCCATTTCGAGGAGGGCGAAAAGGACCGCGTCTTTGACGAAGGGGTCGGAAAGGCCATCGAAATGCAGGAGGAAGACCGTCTGGCGGAAGAAAAGGCCAGACGGACCGAAAAGATCCTTAATTACGTGATGCTGGGCATCGGCCTCCTGATCCTGCTGATCATCATCGTGATCATCAGCAAGGCCTGCGCCTGGTTTAATCCGTCCAAGCCGACCACAACGCCCTGGGTGGCTCCCGTCGTAACGGAAGCGCCGCGCAGGACCACGGAAGCGCCGACCGCGCCGCCGAAGACGACCGCTCCCACCACGGAGCCCGCCGCGACCACGGAACCGGAAGAAACCACCGCCACGCAGCCGGAAGGCACGGTGATCCTGCGCAACCTGATCGGCAAGGACTACGCCGAAGCCATGGACCTTCTGATGGAGGACGGCCTGCGAGTCCATCTGGAATATGAGATCGTTCCGGAAGATTCCGATATCCCGGACAATACCGTCGTGGACCAGAGCTACGACCCCGGCGTTTCGCTGCTGCTGGACACCGAAGTAACGCTGTGGATCGCCACGCGCGATACCGGCGCGATCATCATCCCGACCAATCTGATCGGCAAATCCGCGGAAGAAGCGGCTGCTATCCTGCGTGAAGTGGGGCTGGTCGTCTCTTCCGGAACCGAATGGGAAAATTCCTATGCGGTGGACAGAGGCCTCGTGATGGGGACCAATCCGCCGATCGGCTCCATGGCGACCGCGGGCACCCCGGTCACGCTGGTCATCAGCAGCGGCCCCGCCACCTTCAAGGTGCCGTCCGTGCTGGGCTACACGAAGGAGCAGGCGATCGCCGCCCTGCGGGAAGCCGGCTTTGCCACGGATACCAACCTGCAGATCCGGACCGAAACGATCCCGAGCGACACCTATCTGCCCAATACCGTTGCCCTGCTGGAAACGTCCCTGGGTGGTACGACCCGGGAAGCCGTGGCCGGAGAAATGCTGGACCTGAGAACGGTCCTGATCATCACCCTGACGGATCCGGAACCCGTTCTGCCCGCCCTGCTGGGCCGCGAAGACATTGAAGAAGCGCAGCAGGAACTGGAACGGATGGGCCTGACCGTCAAACTGAAATACGAGACCTCTTCGGACTATCCGGTGGGCCAGATCTGCTGGGTGACCCGCAAGGACGGCAAGACCGATATTCCCGAAGGAACCGTCCTGAAGAAGGGCGACGAGGTCATGCTGCATATCAGCGCGCTGATCGTGCCGAAGAATCTGATCGGCCTGACCGTAGAGGAAGCCCAGGAACTGCTGGAAGCGGCCGGCATTCCTTACTCCTTCAAGGATGACAAGGCCCCGAAGGATCCGGCGGCGGTCGTGGTCTCCAAGGTCACGCCGAAGGGCGGCAGCGTCCTGGAGGAAGACGAGGAGGTCGTGATCACCTACCGGAAGCCGACCGATCCGACGGAAGCCACGGAGGAAGATCCTACCGAACCCACCGAAGAACCTACGGAACCGAAGACCGAAGCGCCGACCGAGGCCCCTACCGAAGCACCCACCGAGGCCCCTACCGAAGCGCCCACGGAAGCTCCGACCGAGGCCCCTACCGAGGCCCCTACCGAAGCCCCCACCGAAGCGCCTACGGAAGCGCCTACCGAAGCCCCCGCCGAAGCAAAAATGCCGAACTATGAAGGCATGCAGGCGGAAGACCTGATCGCGGCGCTGGAAGCCTTCAACCTGAACCTGGAGATCATTCAGGAAAAAGAACACTCCAGCTATGACGAAGGCAAAGTATTCTTCGTATCGACGGACGGCAAGGTGGAAGGCGCTTCGGAGCTTCTGCCCGGCACCGTGCTGAAAGAAGGACAGAAAATCTATATCCATATCAGTGAAGGACCGAAACCGTAACAGACAGAAAGAGAGATATGCAGGGAAAGATCATTAAGGGCATCGGCGGATTCTATTATGTGCACGACGGGCTGAACACCGTTGTGGAATGCCGTGCCAGAGGAAATTTCCGGCTGCAGGACGTAAAGCCCCTGGTGGGGGACAACGTCCGCATCCGTCTGACGGAGGAAGACCCGGGCAGCGGCTATATTGAGGAGCTGCTGCCCCGCAAAAACACACTGATCCGGCCGGCCGTGGCCAATGCGGACCGGGCGCTGATCCTGGTGTCCCTGCACCGGCCGGCGTTTCATCCGGTACTGCTGGACCGCTTCCTTCTGTGGATGGGCTGGCAGCATGTCCCGGTCCTGATCGGCATCAGCAAGGCCGATCTGCCGGACCCGGAAACGGAAGAACGCATACGGCACGATTATGAAGGAGCAGGCTATCAGGTCTGCTCTTTCAGTGCTTTAAGCGGCCGGGGCATCCCGGAGCTGAAGGCGCAGCTGCGCGGGGGCACGACCGTTCTGGCCGGAGTCAGCGGCGTGGGCAAGTCCACACTGCTCAACTGCCTGATGCCCGCAGCCGCCATGGAGACCGGGGATCTCAGCCGCAAGCTGGGCCGGGGCCGTCATACCACCCGGCATTCGGAGATCTTCTGCTGGGAGCGGGACAGCTTCCTGTGCGACACCCCCGGCTTT
>CADBQE010000224.1 GCA_902796695.1 uncultured Lachnospiraceae bacterium | reverse complement strand
CGGTAGCGCACGATGCGCTGCGCGGAAGTTCGGTTGCCGAAGGAATCGGTCACGGAATAGGTATAGACAAAGACTTCCTCGGGGCTGCCCTCCCCGGCGGTTTTTTCGACCGTCACTTTGTCGGTCAGATCTCCGTCCGCATCGTCCCGGGCCAGCCAGCCGGGTTCTTCAAAGACGCCGTCAAGCGGCAGGGTGAGGTCTGCGGGGCCCAGAAGCTCCAGCACCGGCGGGTCGAAGTCCGCGAAATGGATCAGGCGGGCGGCCGAGGCGGAGTTGCCGCCGCTGTCCCGGACCGTATAGCGTACCAGGATGCCCGGCCCGTTCGGCAGGGGGCGGAAATCGGTCAGCACGCGGCCGGTGATGTCTCCGTCGCGGCGGTCTTCCGCGGTATAGCCCGGCTCCTCAAAGGCTGCGGGATCCGCGGACAGGATGTGCTTCTGGCCCAGCAGCTTCAGGCGCGGGGGCTTTAAGTCCGCGCGCTTGACCAGCCGGACGGTTTCGGCTTTATTGCCGTAGCGGTCGTACACGCGGTAGGTATAGAGCGTGCTGCCCGGCCAGATGCCCGGCTCCTCATCGCGTACGACCAGGCCGGAGATATCGCCGTCGCAGTCGTCTTCGGCGCGGCAGCCGGGATCCTTGAAGGAATCTTCATAATCCAGAAGGAGCTCGGGCTCTCCCCGCAGGGTCAGCTGAGGCGGGATGCGGTCATCGTAGGGGATCGGCCGTACGGCTTCGGCGGTATTGCCGTGGCTGTCGGTCACCTGATAGTAAATGTTGCCGTCACCGGGGTCGCGCCGCTGCACGCGGTCCGTCAGGTCGCCGTCCAGGCTGTCGGAAGCGGCAAAGCCTTCTTCCTCGTAGGGGTCTATGGGACGGGTGTAGTAGCCTTCCCGCTGCTGTAACGTAATGACGGGGGGCGTGGTATCCACAATGCGGACGGTCTGCTCCGCGCGGGCCCGCAGAAGAAGCCAGGAGGCTTCATATGTCAGAATGTATTCGCCGGGGGTGTCCGCCGGGAGCGTATCGACGGAGCGGACGGCAAGAGGCCGGTCGGCCGCCGCGAAAATGCCGCCCTTAAGCTGCGCGGTCACGTCCGGGATGGGAGAGGGCGTTCCGTATTCCCAGATGACGGGCTCCGGACGGATTCCGTCAAATTCAATGCGGCGGCCGCCGCCCCATTGAAAAAGGGCGGCCAGGCCGAGGAGGAGCGCCAGGGACAAAAGAATAGGAAGAATTTTTCGGAAGCTGCGCATATGAAAAACCGCCTGTGCGAAAATAGTCATTACTGCTATTATACACACAGGCGGGGGGTGTCCGCAAGGCGGACTGTGAGTTTTTTTCGGAATTATCAGCTGTTCGTGCCAGGGATCAGCCGCTCCAGGATCTTCAGGCTGCGGGCCGCGAAAGCGGTGTTTTCTTCGGCGCTTAAAGGCTTGTGCGCCATCAGCGCCAGATCGTACAGCTGCGCGGCGACGAGCGAGGCCGTCTCTTCATCGGCCGGCGCTTCCAGATACTGCACCAGGCGGTTGCCGCTGTTTAACACCAGCGTCTCTTCCGCAGGGAACTGGGACGGATCCATCCCGTACAGGCGGAACATGTCATTCATGCGGCGGCTTTCCTCCGCATAGGTCATGACGGAAGCGACGGAATCGTCCTTAAAGTGCGCCAGCTTCACGGCGTGCAGGTCACGGCCCAGGGCCTTGGCGAAGACGCCCTTCAGGGTTTCTTCCCGGGCGGAGGCTTCTTCGGGGCTTAAATCATCCGCCAGCGCCTTGTTCACATCCGAGTCGATGCGGCAGAATTTATAATCCGGATAGCGCTGCTCCAGACGCGTAATGAACGGCTCATCGATGGCGTGGGTGAAGAGCAGGGCATCCTGTCCGGCTTCCTTGAACATGCTCACATAGGTCGCCTGCTGCACCGGGTCGGTCACGTAGTAGATGACGGAGCGGGTGTCGGCGGGGGCGGCGTCGTCGGGTTCTGCGGTGCCGTTGGTCGGCTTTGCGGCGTCAGCCTGAGCGGAGGCGTCGGACTGGGCGGAGGCGTCGGACTGAGCGGAGGCGTCAGCCGGAGCCGAAGGAGTGTCCTTCGCCTTCAGATACTCATCCAGCGACACATATTTCCCTTCCAGGTTCTTATAGATCACCGCCTTGCGGATCTTCTCGCTGAATTTGTCATCCTTCAGACAGCCGTATTTGATGAACGGGGAGATGTCCTCCCAGTATTTTTCGTAGGACTCTCGCTCCACATTGAACAGGCCGGTCAGCTTGTCCGCCACCTTTTTGGTGATGTAGTCCGAGATCTTGTGGACGAAGCCGTCGTTCTGCAGCGCGCTGCGGGAAACGTTGAGCGGCAGGTCCGGGCAGTCGATCACGCCTTTTAAGAGCAGCAGGAACTCGGGAATGACCTCCTTGATGTTGTCCGCGATGAAGACCTGGTTGGAGAAGAGCTTGATGGTGCCCTCCGCCGGCTCGGTCTCCAGGTTCAGCTTGGGGAAGTAGAGCAGGCCCTTTAAGTTGAAGGGATAGTCCATATTCAGATGAATCGTGAAAAGTGGATCCTTCCAGTCCCGGAACAGCTTTTTGTAGAATTCCTTATACTCCTCCTCCGTGCATTCCGACGGATTTTTCAGCCAGAGCGGGTGGACGTCGTTAATGGGAGCGGGCTGTTTCTTCTTAGTGTCGGCCGGAGTGGAGGCGTCGGCCGGAGTGGAGGCGTCAGCCGGCTTTTCGGTGTCATCCTGAGCGGAGGCGTCAGCCGCATTCCGGAAATAGATCGGATAAGGCATGAACGCGCAGTATTTGTCCAGCACCTCGCGGGCCCGGTATTCGTTGGCGAATTCCT
>CADBQE010000223.1 GCA_902796695.1 uncultured Lachnospiraceae bacterium | reverse complement strand
CGTTGGGCGTGCCCTTCAGGCCGTCCGTGAAGAAAGGGGAGACCATGGGGTCGGCCAGTTCCCAGATCTTGCCCTGGGGATCCTTGAAGGCGCCGTCGCCGTAGACCATGACTTCCACGTGCCGGCCGGTCTTCTCCAGGATGCGGCTCTGGATGTCCTCCACCAGGCCCTGCGCGTCGCGCGGGAAGAGCTTGACGGTGTCTTCCGTGGCTTTGTTGGAGCCCAGCAGGCCGAAGTTCTCGTTATAGCCGCTGCCGTTCACGGGGGCGTTCATGATCTCCGCCAGCGTGAAGACCTGCTTGGCGCCGGCCTTTAAGAGCAGGCGCTTGGTGCGGGCGCGGGTGTGGATGTCGCAGTTGATCAGTCGGTCCGCGTAGGGCAGGATCTGCTCCGCATGGTTGCCGAAATAGATCTCGACTTCGGCGCCGCAGCTTTCCGCCAGTTCCTTGTAGTAGGCCACATAGTTCATGCCGGTGAAGGGGTGGCGGGGCGTGCCGAATTTTTCGTAAAACTGCTGCTCGGTCAGAACGTCCGAATACGGGTTCACACCGGATTCGTCCAGCTGGTCCAGCGTCATGAGTTCGTTGCCGACTTCATCGGAAGGATAGCTTAACAGGATGACCAGTTTCTTGGCGCCTTTGGCAATGCCGCGCAGACAGATGGCAAAGCGGTTCCGGGAGAGGATGGGGAAGAGGATCCCGACGGTCTCTCCGCCCAGTTTGGCCCTGACATCGGCGGCGATATCGTCCACGCTGCAGTAATTGCCCTGAGAGCGGGCTACGACGGATTCCGTGACGGCGATCACGTCGCGGTCGCGCAGCGGGAAGCCTTCGGATTCGGATGCCTGAAGAACGCTGTCAGTTACGATCCGGGCCAGATCGTCGCCCTGACGGATAATGGGGCAGCGGATGCCGCGGGAAACAGTTCCGGTCATGCGGTTCATAGTGCTTTTCAACCTCCTGATGAGTGGGATGTTTCAACATTCCTATTATAATAGGGCGGCCGGGAATACGCAACTGTTTTTAGCGGGTGCCTTCCTTTATAATCTGCAGAGTTTCCGGTATTTTTCTTCCAGATAACGGATATAGTACCCGGGGTCGAACGGTCCGCCCAGAACGCGTTCCAGCAGCTCCTGCGGCGGATAGAGCTTTCCGTACTGCCAGATATGCTCGCGGTTCCAGGCATTGACGGGGCTAAGATCGCCCCGCTCCAGACACGCGTCCACGTCCACGGTCTCCTTCATGCGGGCCATGAACTGCGCGCCGTACGCGCTGCCCAGCGCATAGGACGGGAAGTAGCCCACCATGCCGCCGCCCCAGTGCGAATCCTGCAGCACGCCGCGGGTGTCGTCCGGCACGTCGATGCCCAGATATTCTTTGTACAGGGCGTTCCAGGCCGCGGGCAGGTCGCGCACGGCCAGATCGCCGGCCATCACGCGCTTTTCCAGCTCATAGCGCACCATGACGTGCAGGGAGTAGGTCAGTTCGTCCGCCTTCGTGCGGATCAGGGTCGGCTGCGCTTTGTTGACGGCGGCCCAGAACTGCTCCGGCGAAACGCCGCGCATCTGCTGCGGGAAGAGCTCCCGGATCTTCGGGAACACCGCGCGGACGAAGGGCAGGCTGCGGGCAATGTAGTTTTCGTAAAAGCGGCTCTGGCTCTCGTGGATGCTCATGGAGACGCCGCCGTCCAGAACCGTGTAGGCCAGGTCATCCGCGCCGCCGGTCTCATAGAGGGCGTGGCCGCCTTCATGCACCACGCTGAAGAGCGAGTAGGAAACGTTTTCCCGGTAAATGTGGGTGGTGATGCGGGTATCGAAATGCGAGCCCAGGCTGGTGGTGAACGGGTGCTCGGTGGCGGACAGGCCCACGTGGCCGCGGTCCAGACCGATGAAATCCATCAGGGAACGGGCCAGTTCTTCCTGCTCCTTCTCCGGGAAATCGCCCAGGATGCAGGCGTCGGAGACGGGTTCGGCTTCCATGACCGCTTTCAGCAGCGGGACGACCCCGCTCCGGACGGCGGCGAAGAAGCGGTCGCAGACCGCGGTATTAAGGCCGGCTTCGTATTCGTTCAGCCAGAAATCGTAGGGGTCTTTGTCCGGCGCGGCATAAGACGCGAAGCGCTTTTTGGCGTCGAAGATCTTCTCCAGGTAAGGGGCGAAGGAGGCAAAATCGTTCGCGGGCTTGGCACGGTGCCAGACGTCGTCCGATTCCACCAGCAGGCGGCGGTAGGCCAGGAATTCATCCAGCGGGATGCTGGCATGGAAGCGGAGGTCTTTGAGCAGCAGAAAGACCTGGCGCCGCTCCTTTTCGGTCAGCGCCGCGCGGTTTTCGTCCAGAAATTCCAGCAGGGCGACGGTTTCCGGTCCGGTGGTCAGCTGATAGACCGCCTCGCTCAGGATCGGCATGCTGTGCGCACGGTTGGACGCGGTCTGCTTCGGCGCGGCCGTGGAACCGTCATAACTGATGAGACCCAGCGCATGGCGGTAAGCGGAAAGCTTCGCCTGCAGGGTTTTTAAATCTTTACGGGCTTGCTCAAGTGTCATAAAGGACCTCCGGGCAGTTTTATTAAAACAATCATACCACAGGGCGGGAAGAAATGCTATAATTAATCGAAATAGCGGCGGCCCGCCCCGCGCGGGCGGGAACCGGCGGAACCGTCTCCCGGTCCCGGATGGGAGGTCTCTTTTGAAAAAAATCACGCTTGCGCTGGCAGCCCATGTGGACGCCGGGAAAACGACATTGGCGGAAGCCCTGCTGTATAAGGCGGGGGTGCTTCGCGTGCCCGGACGCGTGGACCGGGGCGATACGGCCATGGACCGCGCGGAGCCGGAGCGGCGGCGCGGCATTACGATTTTTGCGGGCGAGGCATCCTTCCCCTGGGAGGATACGGAGATCGGGCTGCTGGATACGCCCGGCCACGTGGATTTTTCCCCGGAAGCCGAGCGGGCGATCCTGGCGGCGGACGCGGCCGTCCTGATCATCAGCGGCCTGGACGGCGTGCAGGCGCATACGCACGCGCTCTGGCAGCTGCTGGCGCGCCGGGGCCTGCCCGTCCTGGTTTTTGTTTCCAAAATGGACAGCGGCCGGCGGACGCGGGAAGAGCTGCTGGCGGACCTGAAAGAAGCGCTGCCGGCGCCGTTTCTGCCCTGGGACGTGCTGATAGAGGGCGGCGAGGAAACGGCGCTTTTGGAAGAAAGCCTTCTGGAACAATATCTGGCCGGAGACGCCATCGGGCCGCGGGAGATCCGGGACCTGATCCGGAAGCGGAAAGTCTTCCCGGTCTTTTTCGGCAGCGGCTTAAAGGGCGAAGGCCTGGAGCCGCTTCTGGAAGCGGCACGGCTGCTGGCGCAGGATCAGAATGGGAGGGTAGACCGTCCGTTCCGCGGACTGGTCCACAAGATAGATTTCGATGAAAAAGGAGCCCGCCAGACTCATATCAAGGTTCTGGACGGGACGGTGTCCGCCCGGGACAGTATCCGGACCGGGGCGGGCGAGCCGGAAAAAATATCATTTCTGCGCCGCTATACCGGCGGCCGCTATACGCAGACGGAACAGCTGAGCGCGGGCAGCCTGGGCGTCCTGATGGGCCTGGAAGGCGCAAAGCCCGGTGATCTCATGGGGGAAGGCGGACAGGCCGCCGCGGATTATTTCGAACCCATGATGCGCTACCGCCTGCGCCTGCCCGACGGCGTGGACGCCGATACCGCCTACGCAAAGCTTGCTCCGCTGGGCGAGGAGGATCCTTCCCTGAACCTTTGCTTTGCCCCGGGCCGCGCGGGCCTCACCGTCGATCTGATGGGGCCCGTGCAGCAGGAGATCCTGACCGAGCGGATCCGGAGCATGACCGGCTGGGACGTGCGGATGGAAGAGGGCAGCATTCTGTACCGGGAAACGATATCCGGCCTGACGGAGGGCGTGGGGCATTACGAGCCCCTGCGCCATTACGCGGAAGTGCATGTGGCCCTCCGGCCGCTGCCGCGCGGCACCGGGATCGTGATCCGGGACGCGTCCGATCCGCGCCGGCTGGATCCGGCGCTGGCAGCCGGCATCGTGAAGCTGCTGGCCTTAAAGCATCACCGGGGCGTGCTGACCGGCGCGCCCGTGACCGATATAGAGATCGCCCTGCTGGGGGCGAAGGACCATGAAAAACATACCGAGGGCGGCGACATGCGGGAAGCCGCTTTCCGTGCGGTGCGCCAGGGGCTGATGACGCTGGCGTCTCGCGGGCAGGTTCAGCTTCTGGAGCCGTATCAGCGCTTCCGCCTGCTGCTCCCCGCGGACAAACTGGGCCGCGCGCTTTCCGAACTGAAGGCCCGCGCCTGCGAAGCGGAGCAGGAGGGGACGGAGGACGGCCTGATCACCGTGACCGGCCGCGGCCCCGCAGCCTCCCTGCTGGGCTACGACCGGGAACTCGCCGCCTATACGGCCGGCCGGGGCCGTCTCCAGATCTGGGGCGACGGATATGATCTGTGCCATAACGCGGCCGCGGTCACGGCATCCGCCGCCTATCATGCGCCGGCGGACCGCGACGACCCCTGCGATTCCGTCTTCTGCGCGCACGGCGCCGGCTTTTCCGTCCCCTGGGACCGGGTGCCGGAGCACATGCATCTGCCGTGGCTGCTTCCGCCGGAAGACCCGGCTCCGCCGGCACGGACTGCCGCTCCCGCCGCACCGTCCCCCGGACGGCCCCGGGATCCGCGGGCCGCGGACGCGGAGCTGGAAGCCATCATGCTGCGGGAATTCGGCCCCATCAAGCGGCCCATCGTTACGGGCGTGACGCATGCGGCCCCGGCCCTTCCGGCTTCCGCGGACTTTGTGTCCGCCCCGGCGCACACCTACATCGTAGACGGCTACAATCTGATGTTTTTCTGGCCGGATCTGAAGGAAATCGCCGAAAAGAGCCTGGAAAACGCCCGGGAACAGCTGGCGCGCCGCCTCCAGAATTTTGCCGCCTTCGCGGACAAAAAGATCCTGCTGGTCTTTGACGGCTACCGCGTGGGCGGCGGCACCGGCGAACAGCAGGAATACCCTCACCTGACCGTGGTATACACCAGAGAACACGAGACCGCGGACATGCTGATCGAACGGCTCCTGGCCGAAAAGAAAAAGGACGGCCGCTACGCCGTCGTCAGCAACGACAACCTGATCCGCCTCTCCGTTATCCGCCAGGGATCCCTCCGCGTCCGCTGCGAAGAATTCCTCTCCGAATACGATACCGCCATGACCTCGCTCCGCGAAAGAATAGACCGGGAAGGCGGCCGCATCGGCAGCAGGGTAGTGTGGGAAGAAGAAAAGTAAAGACCTGACAATGGGTGACAGAGGGACGGTTCCTTTGTCACGCCGCGGCGCATTTTTTTCTTGTAATTTCCGGACGGTTGGATTACAATATTTCCTTGAACTATTTTGGGGAGCGCAGGCTCCCGGGAGGCAGTTATGCAGGAGAAACTGGCAAAAATCAGGGAGGAAGCACTGGCGCGCTTAAACAGCGCGGCGAATTCCGATGAGATCAATGAGATCCGCCTGGCCTTTCTGGGCAAGAAGGGGCAGCTGACCGAAGTGCTCAAGGGCATGCGGGACGTGGCGCCGGAAGACCGTCCGAAGGTGGGCGGCTGGGTCAACGATACCCGGAAGGTGATAGAAGAGAAACTGGAAGAGGTTCAGAAGAAAGCGGCGGAAAAAGCGCTGGCGCTGCGTCTTCAGGCCGAGACCATCGACGTGACCATGCCCGCGAAAAGCGCAGCCATGGGTCACCCGCATCCCAACACGCTGGCCTTAAAGGAACTGGAACGCGTCTTCGTGGGCATGGGCTATGAAGTCGTGGAAGGCCCGGAAATCGAATACGACTATTATAATTTCGAAGCCCTGAACATCCCGGACGGCCA
The DNA here is from genome assembly GCA_902796695.1 of uncultured Lachnospiraceae bacterium. Lineage (GTDB taxonomy): Bacteria > Bacillota > Clostridia > Lachnospirales > Lachnospiraceae > UBA6987. Next base: position 3,551 of record CADBQE010000223.1, on the reverse strand, counting down.
TCCGGCCAAGGATGAACAGGATACCTTCTATATCAGCGACAAGATCGTGCTGCGGACCCAGACCTCCCCGGTGCAGGTCCGTACCATGGAGAAGACCAAGCCCCCCATCCGCATTGTGGCGCCGGGCCGCGTATTCCGTTCGGACGACGTGGACGCCACCCATTCCCCGTGCTTCAACCAGGTGGAAGGCCTGGTAATCGACAGGCACATCACCTTTGCGGACCTGAAAGGCACGCTGGCACAGTTCGCGCGCGAAATGTTCGGCCCGGAGACCAAAGTGAAGTTCCGGCCGCACCACTTCCCGTTCACCGAGCCCAGCGCGGAGATGGACGTTTCCTGCTTCAAGTGCGGCGGCAAAGGCTGCCGGATGTGCAAGGGCAGCGGCTGGATCGAAATCCTGGGCTGCGGCATGGTGCATCCGAAGGTCCTGCGCATGAGCGGCATCGATCCCGAAGAATACTCCGGCTTCGCGTTCGGCATCGGTCTGGAGCGCATTACGCTGCTGAAATACGAGATCGACGATATGCGGCTGCTGTACGAAAACGACGTGCGGTTCCTGAATCAGTTCTAGAGGTGGCAAGATGAATACTTCCTATAATTGGATCAAATCCTATGTCCCCGGCTTACAGGCGGGCGATCAGGAATATTTCGATAAAATGACGCTGTCCGGCACCAAGGTGGAGGGGTTTGCCCGCCTGGACAAGAACCTGGAGAAGATCGTGGTCGGCCGGATCGAGAAGCTGGAGCCCCATCCCAACGCGGACAAACTGGTGGTCTGCCAGGTGAATGTGGGCGCGGAAGAGCCGCTGCAGATCGTGACCGGCGCGCCGAACGCGGCCGCGGGCCAGACCGTGATCGTCGTCCTGGACGGCGGCAAAGTCGCGGGCGACCACGACGGCCATCTGCCGGAAGACGGCGTCGTGATCAAAGCCGGCGCCCTGCGCGGCGTCCCGTCCGCAGGCATGATGTGCTCCGTGGAAGAACTGGGCTTTGACCGGAATTTCTTCCCCGAAGCTCCCGAATACGGCATTTACGTATTCCCGGAAGGAAGCACCGTGAAGCCGGGCGACGACGCCCTGGCAGCCCTGGGCCTGCACGATACGGTCTTCGAATATGAAATCACGTCCAACCGCGTGGACTGCTACAGCGTACTGGGCATCGCGCGTGAAGCGGCGGCCACGTTCCGCCTGCCTTTCGTTCCGCCCGTCGTTCCGGCCACCGGAAACGGCGAGCAGGCTTCGGATTATATCCGTGTGGAAGTGGAAGATCCGCAGCTGTGCCCGCGCTATACCGCCCGCGTGGTGAAGAATATCAAATTCGGCCCGTCCCCGAAATGGATGCAGGAGCGCCTGCGCGCGAGCGGCATCCGGCCCATCAACAACCTGGTGGACATCACCAACTACGTGATGGAAGAGTACGGCCAGCCCATGCACGCGTTCGATTATGATCAGATCGCGGGGCATAAAATCGTGGTGAAGCGCGCACAGAACGGCGAAAAGTTTGTGACGCTGGACGGCCAGGAACGTCAGCTGGACGATCGGGTGCTGATGATCTGCGACGGCGAAAAGGAGATCGGCATCGCCGGCATCATGGGCGGCGAAAACTCCAAGATCACCGAAGACGTGCATACGATGGTCTTCGAATCCGCCTGCTTTAACGGCGTGAATATCCGCCTGTCCGCCAAGCGCCTGGGCCTGCGCACCGATGCCTCCGGCAAGTTCGAAAAAGGCCTGGATCCCGAAAACGCCCTGGCTGCCGTAAACCGCGCCTGCGCGCTGGTGGAAGAACTGGGCTGCGGCGAAGTGGTAGGCGGCGTGGTGGATGTCTATACGAAAAAGCCAGAACGGCGCGAGATTCCGTTCCGCCCGGACTGGATCAACAGCTTCCTGGGCACGGATCTGTCCGAAGAGACCATGCTGAGCTATTTCCCGCCGCTGGCGCTGGAATATGACGCGGACCGCCGAGCCGTGAAGATCCCGACCTTCCGGCAGGATCTGGAAGGCGAAGCGGATCTGGCGGAAGAAGTGGCCCGCTTCTACGGCTATGACCGGATCCCGGTGACGCTGCCCCGCGGCGAAGCCACTGCGGGCAAGCTGTCCTATAAGAACCGCGTGGAGGACCTGGCCGGCCAGGTCATGGAATACTGCGGCTTCAGCCAGGCCATGAACTACTCCTTCGAAAGCCCGAAGGTGTGGGACAAGCTGCGTCTGCCGGCGGATTCCCCGCTGCGCCGGGCCGTGACGATCCTGAACCCGCTGGGCGAAGACTACAGCATTATGCGCACGCTGCCGCTCGGCGGCATGCTGACCTCTCTGGCCACCAATGCGGGCCGCCGCAATAAGAACGCGCGGCTGTACGAACTGGCCAATATCTATCTGCCGCACGCGCTGCCGCTTACGGAACTGCCGGATGAGCGCCGCCAGCTGTGCTTCGGCTTCTACGGCGAAGGCGACTTCTTCACGCTCAAGGCCGCCGCGGAGAAATTCCTGCGCAAGGCGGGCATGAAGGGCCTGCCCGAATACGAGAACACCGGCGCGTACCCGTTCTTCCATCCGGGCCGCCAGGCTGTCCTGCGCTATGAAGGCACGGAGCTGGGATATCTGGGCGAAGTACATCCGCTGGTGGGCGAGGCCTTCGGCCTGACGGACCGCACCTATATCGCGGTGCTGGATCTGCCGGCCGTCCTGCCCTTCACCAATCTGGACCACCAGAAATTTGAAGGCATTGCCCGCTTCCCGGCGGTCAGCCGCGATCTCGCCATGGTCATGGACAAAGCGACCCCCGTGGGCGAAGTGGAAAAGATCCTGCGTCAGCGCAGCGGGAAGCTGCTGGAATCCCTGGAACTCTTCGACGTCTACGAAGGCGCCCAGGTCGGCGAAGGGAAGAAGTCCGTCGCCTACAAGCTGGTGCTCCGCGCGAAGGACCGCACCCTGGAAGAAAAGGACATCACCGGCGTCATGAACAAGATCTTAAACGGCCTGGCCCAGAAAGGGATCGAGCTGAGAAGCTGACGCGAAAAAAGGTAAAAAAACACTTGCAATCCGGATTCGATGGTGTTATCATAATCTGGCGTTTGTTCAGGAGGATGGAACAAGATGAATGCAGTAAGTACTATTTTGACCATTTTATTAGCCATTATCAGTGTGATCCTGATCGTTCTGGTGATGCTTCAGGAAGGCAATGAAAGAGGCCTGTCCGGCAGCATTGCCGGCGGCATGTCCGAATCCAGCTACGCGGTCAAGAACAGCGGCCGCACCAAGGAAGGCCAGCTGCGGAAATATACCCGCATCGCGCTCACGGCATTCATGGTGATCGCGCTGGCGATCGGCGTACTGCAGAAGTTCGTGAAATAAGACACCCTGATATCCGGCGGCCCAGGCCGCACGAACGAAGGCCGGGCGAAAGCCAGGCCTTTTGTGTATAGAGAAAACCATGAGCAAAGAATCCACCCGGCTGATTGCCAACAATAAAAAAGCCTACCACGATTATTTCATCGAAGACACCTATGAAGCGGGCATCGCCCTTGTCGGTACGGAGGTGAAATCCCTCCG
>CADBQE010000222.1 GCA_902796695.1 uncultured Lachnospiraceae bacterium | reverse complement strand
CTCTTCACCGGCCGGCGTGGGAGCGGCGGTACTGCAGCGGCGGAATTCCGACCTTCTCCCGGAAGACCTTGGTATAGTAGCTGGGGCTGTTGAAGCCGCAGCAGTCGGCGATCTGGGCCACGGTCATGCGGGTGCTCACCAGGAGCGGAATACTCTGGGAGATGCGAACGTCGATCAGATGGGATACGATCGAAACACCGTAAGTGGCCTGGAACAGGCGGCTGCACTCCCCCCGGCTTAAATGAACGTACCGCGCCAGGTCATCGATCGAAATCGCTTCCGCATAATGACCCCGGATATATTCCAGCATGGCATGAGCCTCCTCCCGTTCCAGTTTTACGGACGGGAGGATTTTGCTTTTGGACAGAACGGTCAGAAGCTTCCATATGTGCAGCAGCCGGGCATAGGTTTCCAGTTCATAGCCGAAATCCCGGGCGCGGATCAGATCAAACAGCAGAACGATCTCCCGCAGCAGCAGATCATATTCCGCGAGGCCCGCGTGGAAGGCGATCACCTGCATTTTCGGATCGTTGGCATAGGGAATAAAATATTTCTGTTCTATGACGCTGCCGTGGAACAGGGTCAGGACGGACGGCAGGATGTTCAGGCTCAGATAGCGCGCCGATTCCGGCCCCGTCGGACGGGTCATGTGCGCGCAGTTGGAATGAATAAAAATACCGTCCCCGGCTTTCAGCAGATGATCGCTGCCCATGCAGGTCATGATCATCTCTCCTTCCAGCACGTACGAAAACTGCAGTTCTTCATGCCAGTGCCAGTCATTGAAGCCCCGGGGCTTGTCTTTCAGGAAGGTCTCGTGGACCGCCAGAGGAAAATCATAAGGGACAATAAACCGTGCCTGCTGGTTCTTATCTACAAAAAACATAACGATCCCTCCTCTATTCCGCACGATCTTTACAGATTTTCACCCGATTTTTATAGAAAAATGAGAATTATTACGATATATTTATAGCAGAACCCGTTCGGAATTACCAGTCTTTCAGGAACATCAATCATCGGTCCACCGGCTTTTCTTCCGAAATAAAGAAAAGCTGAAGATAAACTTAATAAAGACCAAGAAAGGAGAGAAACATGTACAAAGTCGACATGAACAGTGATCTCGGAGAAAGCTTCGGTACGTACAAGCTTGGCATGGACGCCGAGATCCTGGAATTTGTCTCTTCGGCCAACGTGGCCTGCGGCTTCCATGCCGGGGACCCGGTGGTCATGGAGGACACCGTCCGGATTGCCAAAGCCGCCGGCACCGCTGTCGGCGCGCACCCCGGCTACCCGGACCTGATGGGATTCGGCCGCCGCAACATGGTCTGTACCCCGAAGGAAGCCAAGGCCTACGTCAAGTACCAGCTGGGCGCCCTGACCGCGTTTGCCAAAGCACAGGGCATCCCCGTCCAGCACTGCAAGCCCCACGGCGCCCTGTACAACATGGCCGCCAAGGACATGGCGCTGGCCGCTGCCATCGCGGAAGCCATTGCCGAAGTGGACCCGAACATTATCCTCCTTGGCCTGGCAAACAGCCTGATGATCACCGCCGGCAAAGAAGCCGGACTGCGCGTCGCCAGCGAAGTCTTCGCGGACCGTGCCTATCAGGCTGACGGAACCCTTGTCCCCCGCAAGCAGCCCGGCGCCGTTATCCATGACACGGAGCTGGCCATCGCCCGTACCGTGCGCATGGTGAAGGAAGGCTGCGTCACCGCCATTACCGGCGAAGAAGTTCCCCTTTCGGCCGACTCCATCTGTGTCCACGGCGACAATCCTTCCGCCCTGGAGTTCGTGAAAAATATCAGGGCCCGCCTGGAAGCCGAAGGAGTCCGCATCGTTCCCCTTTCCGAAATCGTCTGACCCGCAGTTCCCCGACCCGTGAAAACCCGTTAAAAAAAGGAGAAAGATCATGAGTGAGAACAAAACGCCCGAAGTGAACCCGAACAAGCCCGTTCAGAAGAGAAACACTTCCATCATGCTGGGCGCCGCCCTGCTGATGGCGACCTCCGCCATCGGCCCCGGCTTCCTGACCCAGACCAGCAACTTTACCGCTACCTATCTGGCCTCCTTCGCGTTCGTCATCGTGATGGTCATCATCATGGATATGATCGCGCAGACCAATATCTGGTCCATTATCGCGGCTTCTGGCCTGCGCGGCCCGGAAATTGCCAACAAGGTGCTGCCCGGCCTGGGCATTTTCCTGGTGGTGCTGGTCGTAATCGGCGGCCTGGCCTTCAACGTCGGCAACTGCGGCGGTGTGGCGCTGGGCTTAAATGCCATTTTCGGACTCAATGAAAAGATCGGCGCGGCCATCGCCGGCGCGCTGGCTATCTGCATTTTCTTATCGCGCAGCGGCAAAAAGGTGGTGGACCGCGTGGCCCAGGTCGCCGGTGCCGT
>CADBQE010000221.1 GCA_902796695.1 uncultured Lachnospiraceae bacterium | reverse complement strand
CAGAGCCACGGCCAGGTCGGCGGTCGTGGTGTCTTCCGTTTCGCCGGAGCGGTGGGAAGTGACGGCGGTGTAGCCGGCCTTGTGGGCCATCTTGATGGCTTCCAGGGTCTCGGACACGGAAGCGATCTGGTTCAGCTTGATCAGGATGGAGTTGGCGCAGCCCATCTTGATGCCCTTCTGCAGGCGCTCGGTGTTGGTCACGAACAGGTCGTCGCCTACCAGCTGCACTTTCTTGCCCAGCTTCTTGGTCATCTTCTTCCAGCCTTCCCAGTCCTCTTCATCCAGACCGTCTTCGATGGAGTAGATGGGGTACTTGGCTACCAGGCCGGCCCAGTGCTCGATCAGCTCATCCGTGGTGAAGTCGCGGCCGGACTTGGGCTGATGATAGAAGCCTTTGCCTTTTTCGCTCTTCCATTCGGCAGCGGCGGCGTCCATGGCCAGGACGAAGTCCTTGCCGGGCTTGTAGCCGGCCTGCTCGATGGCCTTCATGATCAGGTCCAGCGCGTCCTCATCGCCCTTTAAGCTGCTGGGAGCGTAGCCGCCCTCATCGCCCACGGCGGTCACATCGCCCATGGCCTTCAGCAGTTTCTTTAAGGTGTGGAAGACTTCCGCGCACTGGCGCAGGCCTTCGCGGAAGCAGCAGGCGCCCACGGGCATGATCATGAATTCCTGCGTATCCACGGAGGAATCCGCGTGCGCGCCGCCGTTTAAGATGTTCATCATGGGCACGGGCAGGTTGTTGGCGCCCAGGCCGCCCAGGAAGCGGTACAGCGGGATGTCCAGGGAGATGGCCGCCGCGCGGGCCGCCGCGATGGAAACGGCCAGGATGGCGTTGGCGCCCAGTTTGGACTTATCCTTGGTGCCGTCCAGGTCCAGCATCACTTTGTCGACCGCGTAGATGTCGGAGGCATCCATGCCGATCAGGGCGGGAGCGATGATCTCGTTGACGTTCTTCACGGCGGTCAGCACGCCCTTGCCCAGGTAGCGGCTCTTGTCGCCGTCACGCAGTTCCAGCGCTTCGAATTCGCCGGTGGAAGCGCCGCTGGGGGAAGCGCCGCGGCCAACGGTGCCGTCCGTCAGAATGACTTCGGCTTCAACGGTAGGATTGCCGCGGGAGTCTACGATCTCGCGGGCGATGACTTTTTCGATTTCCAGATATTCGTGCATCATATCACCTCATATTGTTTTATTCAGATCCCTCGGGCGGGGCACCGGGCCCCGCCGGGGACAGCAGATTAGATCAGGCGCGGGTGAGCAGGCTTTCGCCGGTCATTTCCGCGGGTTTCGGAAGGCCCATCAGGTCCAGCAGGGTGGGGACGATGTCGCACAGGCGGCCGCCTTCCTTTAAGCCCAGGCCCTCTCCCGCGTTCACCAGGATGAACGGAACGGGGTTGGTGGTGTGGGCGGTCATGGGTTCGCCGGTCTTTAAGTCGATCATCTCTTCCGAGTTGCCGTGGTCAGCGCAGACGAACATCTGGCCGTCCACGTCCTTGATGGCCTGCACGGCGTCGCCGACGCAGGCGTCTACGGCTTCGATGGCCTTGACCGCCGCGTCAAACACGCCGGTGTGGCCCACCATGTCGGAGTTGGCGAAGTTGATGATGATCACATCGTACTTGCCGCTGCGGATGGCTTTCACCAGCTCTTCGCCCACCTGCGGCGCGCTCATTTCCGGCTGCAGGTCGTAGGTCGCCACCTTGGGGGAGGGGACCAGGATGCGGTCTTCGCCGGGGTTGGGCTCTTCCACGCCGCCGTTGAAGAAGAAGGTGACGTGGGCGTATTTTTCGGTCTCCGCCAGACGCAGCTGCTTAAGGCCCAGCTTGCTCAGGTATTCGCCGAACGTGTTGGTCAGCGACTGCTTGTGGAACGCGACGATGCGGTGCGGGATCGTGTGGTCGTAGTCCGTAAAGAAGACGTAGGTCAGATCCTTGAGCTGCTCGCGCGGGAAGCCGTCGAAGGCTTCATCCAGCAGCGCGCGGGACATTTCGCGGGCGCGGTCCGGGCGGAAGTTGAAGAAAATCACGCTGTCGCCGTCCATGATGCGGGGCGTTACGATGCCGTTCTTTTCCAGCACAATGGGCAGGACGAATTCGTCCGTCACGCCGGCGTCATAGGAGGCCTGAATGCCGGCCGCGGCATCGGAGAAGACGGCGCCTTCCCCGTCGGTCAGCGCGCGGTAGGCCTTTTCCAGGCGGTCCCAGCGCTTGTCGCGGTCCATGGCATAGTAGCGGCCGATCACGGAGCCGATGTAACCCACGCCGATCTCGTCGATCTTCGCCTGCAGCTCCTCCAGGAAGCCTTTTCCGGAGGTGGGCGGCGTGTCGCGGCCGTCCATGAAGCAGTGGACCACCACGTTGTTCATGCCGCAGCGCTTGGCCAGCTCCAGCAGGGCATACAGATGGGTCGTGTGGCTGTGGACGCCGCCGTCGGACAGAAGGCCCATCAGATGCAGCGTGGTGCCGCGGGCCTTGGCCGTGTAGATGGCGGACAGCAGGGCGGGATTTTCAAAGAAATCGCCGTCCTCGATGGATTTGGAGATCCGGGTCAGATCCTGGTAGACGATCCGGCCGGCACCCATGTTCATGTGGCCGACTTCGGAGTTGCCCATCTGGCCGTCCGGCAGGCCCACGAACAGGCCGCTGGCCTGGCCCTCCACGAAGGGGCAGTCCCGCATCAGGGCGTCGATATTCGGTTTTTTCGCCGCTTTGACGGCATTGCCGCGGGTCTCTTCCGTCAGGCCGAAGCCGTCCAGGATCATTAAAACGGTAGGTTTTTTCATTCGGGTTTCACCACTTTCACGAAATCAAGCTTCAGGCTGGCGCCGCCCACCAGGCCGCCGTCGATATCCTTCTGTTCAAACAGCGCCTTGGCGTTGGCCGGCGCTACGGAGCCGCCGTACAGGATGCGGATGCTTTCCGCGGTCTCTCCGTCATACAGTTCCGCCAGCAGGGTGCGGATCGCGCCGCAGGCCTCCTGCGCCTGTTCCGTGGTAGCCACCACACCGGTGCCGATGGCCCAGATGGGTTCGTAGGCGATCACGGTCTTTAACGCATCCGCCGCCGGAATGCCTTCGTAGGCGCCGCAGATCTGGCTGCGGATCCAGCTTAAGGTGATGCCCGCATTCCGCTGCTCCAGCGTTTCGCCGCAGCAGACGATCGGGGTCAGGCCGTGCTCCAGAGCCTTCCTGATTTTTTTGTTCACGCCCTCATCGGTCTCTCCGAAGTACTGACGGCGTTCGGAGTGGCCCAGGATGACGTATTTAACGCCGGCGTCGGCCAGCATTTCCGCGGAGATCTCGCCCGTGAACGCGCCCTTTTCTTCAAAGTACATGTTCTGGGCGCCGATGCCGATCTTCGTGCCGGCCGCAGCTTCTACCGCAGCGGGGATATCCACGGCGGGGACGCAGAACGCGACTTCGCAGGCGGCATCCACGACGAGCGGAGCGATCTCGCTGATAAAGGCCTTCGTTTCCGAAGGGGTTTTATTCATTTTCCAATTGCCTGTCACCAGGCCGGGACGAAAGGGGCGCGCGTCATCCGCCGCTGCCACGCCGGGCAGCTCCTTTCCTTCCAGAAATTCCAGGGAGGCGCCGCCGCCCGTGGAGATATGGCTCATCTGAGCCGCAAAGCCGAGCTGGTTGACCGCGGCCGCGGAGTCGCCGCCGCCGATAACGGTCACCGCACCGGTTTCCGCCATGGCCTTCGCCACGGCCCGGGTGCCTTCCGCCAGCTGCGGATTCTCAAACACGCCCATGGGGCCGTTCCAGACCACGGTCTTCGCGGAAGCGATCGCTTCGCTGAAAAGCTTGATGGTCTTGGGGCCGATATCCATGCCCATGCGGTCCGCGGGGATGGCATCCGCCGCCACGACCTTCGTTTCCACCGCGGCGTCGATCGGATCCGGGAAGGATTCGGTGGTCACGGTGTCCACGGGCAGCAGGAGCTTCTTGCCCAGCTTCTTGGCCTTTTCGATCATCTCGCGGCAGTAATCCAGCTTGGTCTCGTCCAGCAGGGATTTGCCGATCTCGAAGCCCATCGCCTTTAAGAAGGTGTAGGCCATGCCGCCGCCGATGATCAGGGTGTCGCATTTTTCCAGTAAATTGGAGATAACGTTCAGCTTGTCCGCCACTTTGGCGCCGCCGAGGATGGCGACGAACGGCCGGACGGGGT
>CADBQE010000220.1 GCA_902796695.1 uncultured Lachnospiraceae bacterium | reverse complement strand
GGTAACTCGGGTTCGATTCCCGATGGGGTCACTTTTTTATAGGGCGACATAGCCAAGTGGTAAGGCGTGGGTCTGCAAAACCCTGATGCGCCGGTTCAAATCCGGCTGTCGCCTCTTCTCTTAGGGCTTTACGCCCTTTTTTGTTATCTTTTGCGCGATCTTCTTGAAATCTTCCCGCATTCATTCTACAATATTCGGTAGAGCGGTTGAACCGAAAGGAGGTTCAGAGATGAAGATATGTCCCGGCTGCGGCTGCGGCTTTCAGGATACAGCAAAATTTTGTACGCAATGCGGAACGGCGCTCCCGGAGAGCGTTTTTGCGATGCGGGTAACGGCGGACGGCATCGAAGAGATCCCGAATCCGCAGACAGAGATCACGGAACTTCCGGATAATACAGAGACTCCGGAAGAAGTGCCTGTGCCGGCGGAACCGGCTCAGGATTCTTCTTTGGCCGAACCTGTCTCAGCTGCGGCAGATAAGACCGCCCCTGCGCCTGTCCCCGGGCCCATCGTCCCGGTTTCGGTACCGAACGGCCGCGGAACGTCCCCCGCGCCAGTGAAGCGCCGCAGATCGCCTCTGCGTCTCATCCTGAGTATTGCAGCCGTCCTGATCCTGGCGGCCTCCGTCGTCTGGGGCTTCTCCCTGCTCAGCCGTCTTTTCCCGCGGAGCGGGCGTACCGTGAAAAATGCCTTAACCGTTATAGCGGGCGACAATGATGAACTGAAAGGCTATTCCTCTTCCGGAAAAATTATCCGCTATAAAACCGAGGAAGGGGTGCGGGAGAGCCTGCTGTCCCCCGACGGATCGCGGTATCTGTTCCTGACCACGGAAAAACGCCTGATGATGTTTGACGGCTCCCGCTTTACCGAGATCGCCGAGGACGTGAAGACCTTCGTCTTTTCCTTCGACAGCTCCGCGGCCGCGTATCTGACATCGGAAAACGATCTGTATCTTTACCGCCGCAACAGGTCTCAGCGGATCGCGTCGGATGTTACGGAAAACTTCTGCCTTTCCCCGGACGGGAAAACGGCTGCGTATGTTAAAAACGACGGGGATGTCAGAAAGGCCTGCTATTATGACGGCCGGGAGCGCGAGATCGCGAAAGATGCCGTTCCCGCCGGTATTTCCGCGGGCGGGCGCTACATCTATTATTATTCCTCTACAGGCGTCCTGTACGTTCAGAAGGGGTCGAATACCGATTCCCGCCAGAAACTCGTCGACCATGCGAACAGCCTGTATTTCAATGCGGCGGGAGATCAGGTCCTGGTCTCGGACGGCACCAATACCTATTTCAGTCAGAAGGGCGGGGAACGCCGCAAAATCGCCGCGCGTCAGCTGATGCTGGTGCTTCCGCAGGGCATGGCCACGGACGTGCAGGGCTTCTGCGGGACGGAAAGCCTGAAGGATGCCTATTATGCGTCACCGGGGACCGACGGGAGCACGCTGTATCTGCTGAACGGGAAACTGGAATTAAGCAGCCTGATCAAGAACGTGCAGGTCTGTTCCCTGCTGTCCGACGGGCGCACCCTGATATACAGCAAGAACGGCAATCTGTATCAGATGGACCTGAAGAAGACGCAGGACAGAGAAACAAAACTGGCGGACAGCCACCGCGGCTTCCTGGTGGGCGGCCGGAGCGTTCTGTTCATTGACGAGGAAGGGGAGACCTGGTTTGCCAGAGTGGGGAGCTCCGCCCGGCGGATCACGGCCGACACCGTGGACCTCACCGGCGCCGCCGCCAATGTGGGGAGCGGCTTCGTGTACGGGATGGAAGGCGCCCTGTATTATACCAACGGCGGCAAGCCCGTAAAAATCAACGGACTGAGCGATGATGTCATGGCATTGGACGGAAACGGTTTTTGGGTCAAAGTGACATGCAAAAACGGAGACGTTTACGTCAGTACGAACGGCCGGAAATTCAATCTGCTTTCAGGTAAGTAAAAAAAGTTTTCCGATTGTGTCCGTTTTTCCTCTCTCCGGGTGTTATATAAAGTGAACAGCATTACGGAGGAAAGGAGGTGAAACGGGGGAACTGCCGGTTTCCGGACGAGATGCGCCGGATAACCGAAAAAGGCGGACGCTGCAGCTGCAGGGCGTCCGCCTTTTTGATGAGGAAGTGCCGGACCCCGGAGGGCCCGGTAAAGAGAGTGCCGATTACGGCGTCAGCCGGTTCGGGCCGCGGAACAGGAACATGCATTCCTTGATGGGCAGGCCCACCAGCAGCATGGTCAGACGGTCCACGCCCAGGCCGAAGCCGCCGTGAGGCGGGCAGCCGTATTTGAAGAACTCCAGATAGAATTTCACGTCTTCCGCCAGGCCTTTTTCCTCCGCCTGCTTCTTCAGCAGTTCATAGCGGTGCTCACGCTGCGCGCCGGTGGTGCTCTCGGTGCCGCGCCAGATCAGGTCGTAGCCCAGAGGCATGCCGTTTTCGTCGCGCATATGATAGAACGCGCGCTTTTCGGGCTTGTAGTCCGTCACGAAAAGAAATTCGTGGTTATAGTGCTTTTTGACCCATTCGTAGCTTAAATGCTCAGCTTCGGTGGTCAGGTCGCCCTTTTCCTCTTCGGGGACGGTGTAGCCGAATTCCTTCTCCAGGCCTTCGTACAGATCGGCCAGCTTCACTTCCGGGAAGGGGAGCGTGGGAACGACTACGGGGACGCCGAACATTTCTTCGATCTCCTTGCCGTAGGCTTCCTTGACCTTGCCCAGGGCGTAGGTCAGCAGTTCGGCTTCCGCTGCCATGACGTCGCGGAAGGAGTCGATATAGCTCATCTCCAGGTCGAAGCCGGTAAATTCGGTGGTGTGCTTGTTGGTAAAGGATTTTTCGGCGCGGAAGACCGGGCCCACTTCAAAGATGCGCTCGAAACCGCTGGCCATGGCCATCTGCTTGTAGAACTGCGGGCTCTGGGCCAGGAAGGCGCTGCGGTCGAAGTATTTGACTTCGAAGACGTCGGCGCCGCTTTCGGAGGCCGCTCCGATCAGCTTGGGCGTGTGGATCTCCATGAAGTTCTTCTGCAGCAGGAACTCCCGCATGGCGGCGACCAGACAGGTCTGTGCCTTGAAGATCAGCTGGTTTTCATCCGTGCGCAGGTCGATCCAGCGGTAATCGATGCGCTGGTCGATGGAGGAGCGCTCAACGGCCTGCTTTTTCTTGGTGGCGGGGATGCTCTTGCGGGCGATGGGCAGCGCATCCGCCAGGGATTCCACGCGGATGGATTCCGGGATCAGCTCCAGACCGCCCAGCTTGACATAATCATTCTCCACCGGGGTGCCGATTACGGTAATGACGCTGTCCGGGGTCAGGCCCGCGATGGCTTCGGATACTTCCGGCAGCTTTTCTTTCTCTACCGTGATCTGCAGCCGTCCGGTGATATCCTTCAGAACGATAAAGGCCATCGCCTTGCTGTCGCGGTAGTTGTCCACAAAGCCCTGCACCTTGACGGACTCGCCCAGGTGGTTCCTGATGTCTTGGATCATGCAGCGGTTCATAATACTACTCTCCTTAGCTACTTTATGAATTCAAATGAATGAACGGATTCCGGTAGGACGCATCCGCGGTGCGGAAGGTCCGGGTTAACTGTGGCGCCAGGTGGCGCGGGAAAACAGGGCCAGGATGGGGAAGATCTCCAGACGGCCGATCAGCATGTCGATGATCAGCACGAGCTTCGCGGCGATGCTGAAGCTGCCGAAGTTGCCGGTGGGGCCCACCACGCGCCCCAGACCGGGGCCTACGTTATTGAAGCAGGTCAGGACGGCCGTAAAGCTCGTAGTGCCGTCCTTGCCGTCCAGCGCGACCAGGAAATAACTGACGAAAAGCAGAACGACGTAGGCGGCCACGTAGGTGTTCAGATTGTGCAGAATGCTTTCGCTCACGATGCGGCCGTTCATGCGCACGTTGACGACCCGGTTCGGACGGACCATCTGGCGCAGGTTGCGGAACAGGTTCTTGACGACCAGGATCAGGCGGACCACTTTGGCGCCGCCGCAGGTGCTGCCCGCGCAGGCGCCCATGATCGTCAGGAAGATGACGATGGCCCGGGTGAAATTGGGCCACAGGTCGAAATCCGTCGTGGCGTAGCCGGTCGTGGAAGCGAGCGATCCGACCGTGAAGGCCGCGTCCTTGACGGCGGCTCCGGTGCTCTGATACTGCGGGACGATGCTGATGGTGATCGCGATAACGGCAAGGACCGAGATCACCAGGAAGGTCCTGAGCTCTTCGTCCTTCAGGACGGATTTGACGTCGCCGCGCAGGATCAGGAAGTAGCAGCTGAAGTTGATGCCGAAGAGGAACATGAAGACCGTGGTGACGATCTGTGTGAAGATCGAATAGCCGCCCAGGCCCGCGTTGATGACGGCAAAGCCACCGGTGCCCGCCGTGCCGACCGCAATGCAGAAGGCATCGAAGACCGTGGTGGGATGGGCTCCGTCATGGAAGAACAGGCCGCCCAGGGCCAGCAGGCCGAAGTCCAGCAGGGTCAGGCCGATATAGATCAGATACAGGATCTGCGCGGTCTTGCGGATCTGGGGCACCAGCTTGCCTACGCTGGGCCCGGGGCTTTCCGCCCGCAGCAGATGCAGCGTGAAGCCGGAACCGCGGCTGCTGCGCGGCGCAAGCGCCAGCAGGAAGACCAGAACGCCCATGCCGCCGATCCAGTGCGTAAAGCTGCGCCAGTACAGAATGCTTTTGTCCAGGCTTTCCACTTCGCCCAGGATCGAAGCCCCGGTGGTGGTAAAGCCGGAGACGGTCTCGAAGACCGCATCGATGAAGGCCGGGATCTCATGGGAAAGGAAGAACGGAAGGGCTCCGGTAACGCCCATGACGATCCAGGAGAGGCCGGCGCAGGCCAGGCCTTCCTTTTCGTAAAAATCGCCGACTTTTTCTCCGCGGCTCAGCAGACGGAAGCCGAAGCTCAGGATCAGAATGATCAGGATGCTCTGCCAGTAGGCCGTCGCGGCGCGGGGCTCCCGGTAGATCAGGGCAAGCAGGAGGGCCGGCAGCATCAGGGCTGCTTCGATCAGAAGGATCCGGCCGATAAAACGGGACAGGGACTTGTAGTTCATAGCATACGCTTCTCAGGCAAAAATATCGTTGAACCGCTGAATGTTGATATCGGCGGAGGAGATGACGATAACGGAGTCTCCCAGGGAGAACGTGGAGGAGCCGCCCGCGATCGTGGTGGTGCCCTGATGGGAGACGGCCGCGATCAGGACGCCGGGCTTGATCTTCAGATTCATGAGCGGCGTATCCCGGTGCTGGGAGCCCGGGCCGATGACGAACTCGGCGGCTTCCACGCGGCCGCCCGCCACGGACTGGACCGTGATGGCGGAATCGCCGCGGGTGTCGCGCATGGAGCGGACGTAGCGCACGACGATGTCGCTGCAGATCTCCTTGGGCGAGACGATGCTGCCCAGCGACAGGCCGCTCACAATATCCTGCAGCTCGTCGATATGGCCCTGCTTCGTGATGACGATGGGCACCTTCTGGCTCACCGCGTACAGGGACATGATGATATTCAGTTCGTCCATGCCGGTGAGGGCGACGAAGGCGTCCGCCGTGGACAGGCCTTCCTTTTCGAGCGTGGAAGGAATGGTGATGTCGCCGCAGCTGATGCTGATGTCGGGCAACAGGCGGGCCAGTTCCTGGCAGCGGCTGATATCGCTGTCGATGATCTGGACCTGGATGCCGTCACGCTCCAGCAGCTGCGCCAGATAGAGGCTGATGCGGCCGCCGCCGCCCATGATCACGCGCTTGACTTTATGGGTGATGATGCCCAGATCGCGCAGCATGGCGCCCAGCGCCGCGGCCGGCGCCGTCATGAAGACGCGGTCGCCTGCCTTCAGGACGAAATCGCCCTTGGGAAGCGTGACTTCGCTGCCCCGCAGCACGGCGCAGATCAGCACCTTGGATTTCAGGATACCGGAGACGTTTCTCAGGGCGACTTCGGCCAGCGGGCTGTCCTCCGCAATGCGGAATTCCACCAGTTCCACCCGGCCTTTGGCGAACGATTCGCGCTTCAGGAAGCCGGGGAAGCGGAGCAGGCGCTCGATCTCCACGGCTGCGCTGCGCTCGGGGTTTACGATCAGGGACAGACCGAAAACTTCCCGCATTTCAATGATCTGCGGGGCGTATTCCGAATTGCGGATCCGGACGATGGTATGGATGCCCGGGTTGATCTGGCGCGCCGTGACGCAGCAGAGCAGGTTCACTTCGTCCGCGTCCGTGACGGCGATCAGCAGGTCCGCTTCCGCGGTGCCCGCGTCCCGGAGCGTCTGCACCGTGGCGCAGTTGCCTTCCAGGCCGATCACGTCATAGGTGGAGCAGACATGCTCCAGAACGTCAGGTTTGCGGTCAATGACCGTAATGTCATGGCCGTCAGCCGCCAGCTGGCCGGTCAGGGTGGTACCGACTTTTCCGATACCGGCAACGATGATCTTCATTTTATTCCCTCAATGGTCTCCCGAAAAGGAAAACCGTTTGGCTGAAATCAAATTTGCACACTATTATAGCAAAAAACGGGAGAACATTCAAGTTACAGCAGCTGTTTCAGGAAATTTTCCACGCCGTCTTCGCCCGCATCCGCGACCCTGACGGAGGCGGCGGCCAGCGTTTCGGGCGCCGCATTGGCCGGGGCCAGGGAAACGGCGGCCAGCTGCAGCATGGGGATGTCGTTGATGTTGTCGCCGGCGGCCAGCATGTTGGCGGGAGTCAGGCCCAGGCGGTCCAGCAGGAAGTGCGCGGCGTTGCCCTTGCTGGTTCCGGCGGCATTGAATTCCACGTTCCAGGTGCCGGAAGTGGTGGGAGCCAGCTCGGAGGCAAAAGGCTGGGCGGGGAAATCACGCATGACGGCTTCCCGGGCTTCGAGGTCAAAGGTGGCAAATCCGACCTTGTCGACGAATTCGCTTTCCGGCTCCGCCAGATAATCCTCAAAAGGGATCGTCTTCGCGGTGTGCATCCAGTCCCGCAGCGACGGACTGTCCACTTCCGGGAGGGGGCTGCCCGCGGGCATATCCAGGAAATGGCGGCCGCAGCGGTAGGAAAAGACGATGCCGCGGTAGCCGCGGAGGAAGCGCGTAAGGCGGCGGGCCAGGTCCCGGGGAACGGTATTGCGGTAAATGACTTCGGAACGGGCCAGGTCCGTGACCAGGGCGCCGTTCGCGGTGATGACGTAGCGCAGGCCGGGGATCTCCATCAGGATCCGGGGAATATTGCCGGTGCCGCGGCCCGTGCAGAGCACGAAAGTATAATCGCGGCGGATCAGTTCGCCGATCAGGCGGACGGTGGCGGTCATGTCCTTGCCTTCGAACGGGAGCAGGGTCCCGTCGATATCGCTGAAAATAATTCTGATATTCTTAAGATCCGGCATGGCGGAAATGCTTCTCCTCTGGTATAATCTTTCTGCGGAAGGGAATGGTGAGAACCTATAATAAGATACACGTTCCGCGGTAAAAAAACAAGAGCGCGGCAGTGAAACATTGCCGCGCTGGGGATAATCCGGGACAGGAAGCGATTACAGCTTGACTACATTGACAGCCTGAGGTCCTTTGCCGCCGTCCGCGACATCGAACTCAACTGCCGCCCCTTCTTCAATCGATTTGTAACCTTCCATTACAAGTCCGCTGAAGTGGACGAAGACATCCCGGCCGTCTTCATCGGTGATGAAGCCGTAGCCCTTTTGATTGTTAAACCATTTGACAGTTCCCTTCATTATTGCCTCCAAAAACTCCGCAGGGAGTTCAGTTTCATACATAATAGCACCGACGGCTTTTTTCGTCAACCATGTTTGTAAATATTTGTCGGAGAAGGCGAATTTATTCAAACAAGGGGCGGGCGGATTGTCGAGAATGCGACAGGGATTCAGAGGTATTTTAATGGCTGTTACAGGGATTATTGCGGAATTCAACCCCCTGCATCGGGGGCACCGATACCTGCTGGAGCAGGTGAAAAAGGACCGGCCGGGGCAGGAAATCCTGGTCGTGATGAGCGGGGATTTTCTGCAGCGCGGCGAACCGGCGCTCACGGACCGGACCCGCCGCACGGCCATGGCGCTGGAGGCGGGGGCCGATATGGTGGTCGAACTGCCGCCGGCTTTCGCGACCGGCAGCGCGGAAGTCTTCGCGCGCGGCGCCGTGGCCCTTCTGGCGGCCTGCGGCTGCGTGGACGAGCTGGCTTTCGGCGCTTCCGTAAGCGACCCCGCCGCCCTGGAGCGAGCCGCCGCGCTGTCCGAACAGGCTTCGGAGAGCGAACTGTTCCGGGACCTGATGCGGAACGGGCTGTCCTATTCCGCCGCGCTCCGCGCCGCCCTGCACGCAGTCGGTCCGGAGGAGGCGGCGCTGCTGGGAGACCCCAATAACCTGCTGGCCGCGGAGTATATCAAAGCCATCCGCCGTCAGGGCGCCGCCATGAAGCCCGGCCCCACGGCACGCAGAGGAGCCTCCCACGCCAGCACCGAACTGCCGGAGGAAGGCTTCGCCTCCGCCGCCGCGATCCGCCGGGCGCTGGAAAACGGCGCGGCGCCGGCGGACCTGGCCCGGTATCTGGCACCGGGGACTGCCGAAAAGCTGGATTATCTGATCTTCCCCGATGACATTTCCGCGGCGCTGGCAGCGGTCCTGTCCCGCCTGGACCGGGGCGGAAAAGCCGCGCTCACGCCGTTTGCGGACGTCTCCCCGGAGCTGGCGGCACGGATCCTGGCCCGGGCTCCGTATACGGCCCGCTTCTCGGAACTCGCCGCGGCGGTGTCCGGCCGGAATTATACGCCGGCGCGGGTCCGCCGCTGCCTGCTGCATATCCTGCTGGGGATCCGGACCGAGGACCAGGCATCCGGCCCGCGTCTTATCCGGATCCTGGGGCTTAAGGAAAACGCGTCGCTGCCCGCACTGGTCAAGGAAAACGCATCGCTTCCGGTCGTGACCAAAACGGCGGACGCGGACCCGCGGCTGACGGAGGAATGCCGGACGGCCCACCGGCTTTACGCCCAGACCGTTTATTTCAGGACGGGCCTGCTCCTGCCGGACGATTACCGGCAGAGCCCGCTGGTCGCAAAGCGGGAAAAGGATTGTTTTTTGCGCTGATCTGTGATATTATTTAATATCCCCGCAGTATGCACACCGCGGGAAACGGACCGATACGGAAAACAGGAAGGATGACCGTATGCAGAAGCTGAAAAAACTGCTGACAAAATGGCCCTGGATCTGGCTGGCGTTTATCATGATATGCGCCGCCGCCTTTTTCGTGCTTCATCTGGCGGTTCCGGGCTTTTCCTGGATCCCGGCTGCGGTATCCGCAGCGGGAACTCTGGCATTTGTACTGTTCTGGCACTTTACGATCCGCCGGGATCTGCAGCAGAGCGTGGTGGAGCAGTGCCTGGATATGGACCGGGAACTGACCCGGAAAATCGATACCATGTCCCTTCCCTATGCCGCGCTGGACGGCGAGGGCCGCATCCTCTGGAAAAACCGGGCCTTCACGCACATGCTGGAGCAGTACGCACGGCCGGAACTGCACCGGGCGGAGGATATCCATGAAGTTTTCCCCTCCATTGCCCTGGAAGACGCCGCATCCGGAAAAGCATCCGCCTGCTTCGTGGGACTGGGCGAGCGGATCTTCTCGGCCCAGCTGGCCCGCACCGAGGACGAAACGCCGGTCACCACCCTGCTTCTGACGGACGAGACCGAGCACCTGGAAGTCAAGGCGACCCTGGAACGCGAACGCGGCGTGGCCGGCATCCTGTATATCGACAACTACGAGGAACTGCTCAAGCATACCGATCCCAATGAGCACAGCCTGCTGGGCGCGCTGATCGAACAGCAGATCCAGAAGTTCTTCCAGAACGTGAACGGGATCGTCTGCAAGACGGAACGCGACCGCTTCTATATCTTTATGAACCACGGCAGCCTGGCCCGCTGCATGGAGGAAAAATTCCCCCTGCTGAACCACGTGAAGGAGATCCGGGCCGGCAATACCATGACCGTGACGGTCAGCATCGCCTTCGGGGAAGGCGGCAAAAACTACAGTGAGAACCTGGAACTGGCGCAGGCCGCCATGGACCTGGCGCTCGGCCGCGGCGGCGATCAGGCCATGGTGAAATATCCGGACCGCGTGGAATACTTCGGCGGCAAGGCCCAGGGCGAAGTCGGACGGACCCAGGTCAAGGCCCGGGTCAAGGCCCAGGCGCTCCGCGAGCTGATGGCGCTGCATGACAATATCTATATCATGGGCCATTCCCGCGGGGACAACGACTCCTTCGGTGCTTCCGTGGCGATCTACCGCGCCGCGGTCTCCCTGCACCTGCACGCACATATCGTGCTGGACACGGTATCCTTCTCCGTGCGCCCGCTGTGGGAATCCTTCCAGGCGTCCGCGGATTACCCGCGCGACATGTTTCTGACCGGGGAGGAAGCGCTGGCAAAGATCCAGGACAACTCGCTGGTCGTGGTCGTGGACACCAACCGCGCGGATATGGTGGAATGTCCGGAACTTCTGAAGAGAACGGACCAGATCGTGGTCTTTGACCATCACCGCCAGGCGGAAGGTGCCATTCCGGCGCAGTTCCGCTATGTGGAACCCTATGCTTCCTCTGCCTGCGAAATGGTGACCGAGATCCTGCAGTATTTCGGTGAAGGCGTCTCGCCCTCGCCGCTGGAAGCGGATGCCATCTACAGCGGCATCCTGGTGGATACCAACAGCTTTACGGACCGCACCGGCTTCCGGACCTTCGAAGCCGCCGCCTTTTTAAAGC
>CADBQE010000219.1 GCA_902796695.1 uncultured Lachnospiraceae bacterium | reverse complement strand
TGTAGGGGCCGATCTGTGATCGGCCCGTCAAACAGGGGTGGGCGATCCTCTCTCCGCGGGCCGATTGCAAACAAGGTGAATTGCTGCGCAGCAGCAAGAGAGGGCGGCCTGGGCCGTCGGCCCCTACGATTGCGAATGACGTGACAGGGAGACGGTTCCTTCGTCACGTTTTTCGTCCTTGTCCTACGGGCCGCTGACACAGCGGCCCCTACATTGGATGCGGCAGAGTGATCCGCCTTTGTCAAAAACAAACACGAAGTGAGGTCAGATATGAGACTTGCCCTGATCCAGATGCACGTGATTCCCGGCGATCCCGCCGCGAATATCGTTCACGCCGCGGAAATGGCGCGCGAAGCGGCGGCCGGAAAGCCGGACCTGATCCTGCTGCCGGAGGTGTGGAGTACGGGGATCCCGGAGGATCCGTCCGTTCCCGGGGCGGATGAAAACGGCGCGCCGGCCGCGCTCGCGATGCAGAAGCTGGCGGCGGAGTTGAATATCCCCATCGCCGCCGGATCCACAGCGGACCGACGGGACGGGACCGTTCGGAACACCGCCCGCGTTTTTGACCGCGCCGGCATGCAGGCGGCCTGTTATGACAAAATCCATCTGATCGGCCTGATGGGGGAAGACCGGATCTTTATCCCCGGAGACCGTCCCTGCCGCTTCGATCTGAGCGGTCTCCCCTGCGGCCTTATGATCTGCTACGACCTGCGTTTCCCGGAGCTCGCCCGCAGCCTGGCCCTATCCGGCGCCCGTCTCCTGTTGGCCCCTGCGGCCTGGCCGAAGCCGCGCCTTCATCCCTGGCGCATTCTCCTTCAGACCCGCGCCCTCGAAAACCAGGTCTTTACAGCCGCCGCCAACTGCGTCGGCCGCTCCGGTCCCTACGACTTTTTCGGCCATTCACTGGTCGCCGACCCTCTGGGAAATATCCTGGCAGAAGCCGGTGAGGACGAGGAGATCCTCTTTTCCGACATCGATCCCGCCGTCTGCGGCGAGGTCCGCCGCTCCATGGATCTCCTGGCCGACCGCCGCCCCGCCTGTTATAAAAGGTGACAAAGGTCCCCCTTTATCACCTTTATCTTTCCTATTCCCGGTCAAACCCCGCTTTGGCGCTGTATTTGCCTCCCGCAGCAGTGAATTGTTTGATCAATCGGTACCGCCCGGACCGGAGATTCCCGTATTTCCGTTCCATACTCAGTGATCCCTCCCATGGATTCTGCGGGCTGACTCCATAAGCTTCCATGGTCCAGGCAAAATCATCTTTCTGCGGCATCTGCCGCCACTCGTTTCCTTCCCACCTTTCCAGAATCGCATCCTGCCCGTTTCCCGTGGTCAAAGGGCCTGCGCTCTCACTGGTCTCCAGCTTATAATACAGCACTCCGTTCTCCGTGTGCGTTATCGTCAGCCGGACACCGGCCAGTTCCCGATCCGAATAGACCTGCCTGTTTCCTGAAGAAGCACAGGCGGAGAGCAAAAGAATCAAGAAAAACAATCCCGGCAAAATACGCTTTTTCATGTGTTTAACTACCTCCCGTTTCAGGAATCACGTGACAGGGGGACGGTTCCTTTGTCACGAAAAAGTGTCAAAGAGAACCGTCCCCAGTGACACCCCAGTGACATTCTTCTGCCGGCCCTCACCACCGGTTTTCCACATACTCGCAGAAAGCGTACATGTCTTTGATTTCCAGCACTTTTCCGTCGTCCAATATCGCGGTTCCGCTCCAGTGGCCGTGGACCTGGTGAGAATGCATGCGCATGACGCCGACATTTAAATCCGAATGGTGGTCATAAAACGGCTGCATGGTCATGTTGAAGCGGCCGTCGCGGGAGATGAATTTCCAGGGCTTTTCGTAGCCGTCCGGCTTCGGGAAGGTCTCCACATCCACCGGACCGATTTTGTGCGCCCGGCCGTCATAAAACAGGCAGGTCTCCGTGCCGTGCGATTCGTCGCCGATGCCCCAGGTAATCTCAAAGCCGAACAGGTGCCGCGAACCGTCCGGGTCCGCCAGCCACGCCGAGCCGTTGCCCCAGTACCAGACGAGGCGGTACGGCGTGCAGACGCGGCCCCAGTCCAGCACACAGAAACAGCTGTCCTTTGAAAAATGCCGCTCAACCCCCGGCGCCTTGAACACGCCTTCGCAGGGCATGCAGTTCTGCTTGGTCGTCATAAAATAGCGGTCCGGGAAGCCTTCAAACGGCAGGACCGTGGTGATATTCTCCAGCCCCGGCATAATGTCCATCGTGAAATCCGCGGTGACATCGCCCATCTTGAAGCGGATCCGCCGCGATGCCGCGCGGGTCTCCGTCAGGATCCGGGCTTTGCCGACCCGGAAATCGACCGTATTCGGCGCATCGCCCCGCGGGGGCAGCACATATCTGTCCTTTCCTCCCAGAAACGGAGACATCACATTCGCCAGGACCTTCTTCTCCTTCAGATCCACCAGCATCGCGGACACATACCCGCCCAGCGAAATATTCGCAAAATTGATCTGGACCATGAAGTCTCCGTCCGAGATCTGATAAAAATCCCACTCCTTGCGCCGCATCCGGTGCTTCACCAGGCTGCGGTCATACTGAAACAGGCCGTGCCGGGCCCAGCCCGCTGCCAGCAGCCGGCCGTCCGCCGCCAGCAGCGGCGTTTCTTCCGTATACTCTCTCTGCTCCCCGGGAGCAGCCCATTCCTGCCAGCCCTTATATGTCTTCTTCATCACGTTCTCCTCCACCGCGGATTTTTCTCATTTTAGCACGCATCGGCCTGCCGGGCAAGCATGGCAAAGTAAACTGCAGCCAGGTCCATTCTACCGGGAACAGTTTTTATCAGCCTGTTTAAGTCGCCGCATTCGTGCCGATCCCGGAACGAGTGACGCAGGTCACCAGCTCCCGGGTCCCTGCCCGCCCCGCAAAAGGTGACAAAGAGATGACAGGGGGGAGGTTCCTTTGTCACACCCCCGTAGGGGCCGACGGCCCAGGCCGCCCTCTCTTGCCGCTGTGCGGCAATTCACCTTGTGTGCCATCGG
>CADBQE010000218.1 GCA_902796695.1 uncultured Lachnospiraceae bacterium | reverse complement strand
GACCGACCGGAAAACGGAGTATCTGAACGATGCCGCGCGCTATCCGGAAGGCTCCGTGCTGGAGGTCCGGAACCGCCGCGTGACGGACCGTGGCACGGAATACTGCGACGTGCTGGTGGATTATTACCGGTTTATGAAGACGGAAGAGGGAACGGCGTTCTGGTTCGGCACGGACCAGCTGGGCCGTGATATCTGGACCCGCCTGTGGCGCGGCGCGCGCGTATCCCTGCTGATCGCGCTGTTTGCCGTGACGATCGATCTGCTGATCGGCGTGACCTGGGGCGCCGTGTGCGGCTATTACGGCGGAAAGACCGACCTGATCCTGATGCGGGTCTGCGAGGTCATCCATGCCATTCCGAACGTGATCCTCTGCACCATGTTTATTCTGATGATGGGCCGCGGGATCGGCACCATGATCCTGGCGCTGGCCGTGCGCAACTGGGTAGAGACCGCGCGCCTCTCCCGGGCGCAGTTCCTGCGGTACAAAAACCGGGAATTCGTCATCTCGGCCCGCGCGATGGGCGTGCCGGACCGGAAGCTGATCTTCCGTCATATCCTGCCCAATGCGATGGGCCCGCTGGTCACCAACGCTTCCCTGGCCGTCCCCGGCGCGATCTTCATGGAGGCCTTCCTGTCCTATATCGGCCTGGGCATCCCCGCCCCGGAACCCTCCGTGGGCACCATGCTTTCGGACGCCCAGTCCCTCCTCCAGACCTATCCCCACCAGGTCCTGCTGCCCGCCGCCGTGATCGCCCTCCTGATGACCGCCTTCCACCTGCTCTCGAACGGCCTGCGGGACGCGTTCGACCCCCGGGAGGAGGAGAGCGAGGTGTAACACAATCAGCCCAGGGCTGTCCCCCTGGGCTGTCCCCTTGGGCAGCCTGCCCCTGGGTCGGGTTATCGTTTGCCCCGCCGTGCCATGCGGCGGGCTTTTATTTTTTCCTGTGCGTATTCGGTGGCGGTCAGAATGATGCCGCCCAGAATGAAGATGTAGTCACTGAAGAAACGCCAGAGCAGCATGGCCCAGAAGACCAGGCCGGAGTCCGGCAGCTCCGCGAAGACGAGATAGAAGGAGGCTTCGGCCGCCCCCGCGCCGCCGGGCGTGGGGATGATGGTTATGGCCGAATAGATAAAGAAGGTGGAGACCATGACCACGGCGCAGTTTACGTTGCCGCCGAAGGCCTGCAGGATAAAGAACGGCAGGCTGGCGCGGCCCAGATGGTACAGGACGGAAAGCAGGAACATTTCCAGCGTCAGGCTGCGGTGGCGGTTGATGTAGTTGATGGCCTGGCTGTATTCCTGCAGCTGCTGCAGGACTTTGGCGCCCTTGCCTTCCGGATCCTTGATCAGCCGGATGGCGGCCAGTGCACGCAGCACCGCCATGACGATCTTGCCCATGGCTTTCGGGAACGCGGCGGACAGAATGATCAGCACCGGCATGAGCGAATAGCAGGCCAGCCCGATATAGGCGGTGACCTTGAGCGCCGCCACCGTGAACAGATGGCCGAAGAAGATAAAGAAAAACGCGGCGGTGACCACGAAACTCAGCTGCTGCAGCAGAAAGGCGTAGACCGGAATGGCCAGGGATGCGCCGTCGGAGAGACCGCGCCGCTTCAGGTACAGGATCTGGAACGGCTGGCCGCCGGCGCCGGACGGCGTGATATTGTCGTAGTAGCGCCCGTAGACCGTAACTTTCAGCGCGGTGGACCAGTCCTTTTTCCCGGTCAGCTGCCGGATCAGGGAAAAATACTTGCCGCCTTCGGAAAACAGCGTGATCAGGAAGCAGAGCGCGGACAGCACGAAGAAGACCCATCGGATCTCGATATCCTCCAGGTCGGCGGCTCCGGAGTTCTTCCGGTTCAGTTCGGAGATCCCGGTCCAGAGCAGGATGCCGATGTTCATCAGAATGAACAGCAGTGTCCAGATCCAGGATCTTTTCTTTTTGGGTGAGCTCGCTGTCATGTGCTTCCCTTCCGGTTTCAGACGGCTGCAGAGCAGTCTGCCCCTATTATATCCGCTTTCCCCGATTTGTCAAATCGAAGCCGGGGCGGCCGGGAAGGACGGGGTGCACGGCATTTGAAAAGTTTTTCTTATTTTTTGATTAAAAATTTTGTCCCGCTCTGCTTGACAGCTTATTTTTCGTGTGCTATAACGGCGGAGTATTCCATTTTAGGGGCATAGTTCAAGGGTAGAACAGTGGTCTCCAAAACCATCGATGAGAGTTCGAATCTTTCTGCCCCTGCTATCAGCACTTCGCCGACATCCGCATGCGGTGGGGTGCTGAACTTTT
>CADBQE010000217.1 GCA_902796695.1 uncultured Lachnospiraceae bacterium | reverse complement strand
GCACGGCGGGCTGCGGCGCGTCGGAAAGCGTGCAGGGATCCGGGGAAGCCGGAACCAAAGAAGCCGGGACGAAAGAAGCCGAGCCGGTGCCGGGCCCTAAGAAAGTACAGGCCGCGGACCTGCTGGAAGATTTCAAGGCCCGTGAGGTTGCGGACAAAGCCGCGGACGAAGCCTTTACGGCCGCTGCCTTCGACTGGGCCGCCGGGCTGTTCGCTCAGGTTTATCGGCAGGAAAAGTCTCAGAAGACCCTGCTCGTTTCCCCGCTGTCCGTCCTGACCGCGCTGGCCATGACCGCCAACGGCGCGAAAGGCGAAACGCTGAAAGAAATGGAACAAGCGCTGGGCGGTCTGCCCGTGGATGACCTGAACGCCTATCTGCGCACCTATCTGAAATCCCTGCCGTCCGCCGAACTGGCCAAATTCGCCTTCGCGAACGCGATCTGGTTCAAGGACGATCCGGAATTTCTCGTGGAAGACGAATTCCTGCAGAAAGTGACGGACTATTACGAAGCCGCCGTCCGCAAGGCCCCGTTCGACGCGGGCACGGTGCAGGAGATCAATCAGTGGGTCGCCCTGCATACGGACAATATGATCGACAGACTGCTGAACGAATTAAAGGATTCCGACCGCATGGTCCTGATCAATGCCCTGGTCTTCGACGCCAAATGGGACATGCCGTTTGAAGAAGCCTACTGCATGCCCGGCTCGTTCACCGCGCTGGACGGAAGCAAGGCGGAAGCAACCTTCATGGACGGAACCGTCTACTCCTATCTGGAAAGCGAAGAAGCCGTCGGCTTTACCAAGTCCTATGCGGATGACACCTACCGTTTCGTGGCGCTGCTGCCCAAGGACGGAAACGGCTTTGAATCCTTCGTGCAGGGCCTGACCGGCGCGAAGCTGAAAGCGCTGCTGGGCAGCGAAGTCTCCGAAAAGACCCTGATCCGGCTTCCCAAGTTCAGTTACGATTACGAAACGAGCCTGGTCGACACCCTGAAAGCCCTGGGCATGCAGACGGCTTTCCAGGACAGCGCGGATTTCTCCGGCATCAGCAAGACGGAGGCGCTGCAGATCAGCGACGTGATCCATAAGACCCATATCGACCTGGATTCCGAAGGGACCCGCGCCGCGGCGGTCACCGCCGTGATCGTATCGGCAACGGCCGCAATGGGGCCCGAACCGCATAAGGTCTATCTGGACCGCCCCTTTGTCTACATGATCGTGGATTCCGCCACGAATCTGCCGGTATTCATGGGGACTGTAACGGAATTCGGAGAGTAAAGGACCGACGGGTCCGGCAAAAGAAAAGGCGTGCGGTTTCGGGCCGCACGCCTTTTTCGATTGAATATGATCTTATCCGAGCACACTGGCGGTTGCTTCGTCCTCGTACTGTCTGGTGAACAGTTCGTGATAGTACCCGTGCTGGGCGAGCAGTTCCTGATGGCGGCCCTGTTCGACGATGCGGCCGCCCTTTACGACCAGGATGCAGTCGGCATTCTGAACGGTGGAGAGGCGGTGGGCGATCATGATGGAGGTCCGGCCTTTGACGATGACGTCGATGGCCTTCTGGATCTTCTGCTCCGTGATGGTGTCTACGGAAGAGGTGGCCTCATCCAGCACCAGGATCTTCGGATCCGCCAGGATGGCGCGGGCAAAGCTGAGCAGCTGCTTTTCACCGGTGGAGAGCAGCGAGCCTCCTTCTCCCACATCGGTATCCAGGCCGTTCTCCAGCTTTTCCACGACTTCGGTGGCGGAGACCAGTTCGAGCGCTCTGCGGATATCCTCCTCCGAAGCATTCGGATTGCCGTACAGCAGGTTTTCGCGCACGGTCCCGGAGAACAGGTGCGGCGTCTGCAGCACATAGCCCAGCGCGCTGTGGAGCCACAGCTGGCTGCGCTCGCGGGCGTCGCGGCCGTCGATCAGCACGCGGCCTTCCGTCGGTTCATAGAAACGGCAGATCAGATTCACCAGCGTGGATTTGCCGGCGCCGGTTTCGCCTACGATCGCGATGCTGCTTCCGAAGGGGATC
>CADBQE010000216.1 GCA_902796695.1 uncultured Lachnospiraceae bacterium | reverse complement strand
TGGGATTATTCTCCTTCAGTCCGGAAAAGCCCCGGTTATTAAATACTTTTGTCGCCAGATAATACCCTTCTTCCGGGGTTTCGGTTCGAATGATGTAACTTCTGTCGGGATATACAGCTTCGATCTTACCGTCCTGCGTGCTGTTCCACAATTCCAGGAAATCCAGGACCGATTCCTGAAGAGGCTGCTGCGTGTCGGCATTCTCTTCTGCCAATTGTGCCCTGTAATCTTCCGTTGCTTCCGGGGCAGCTTTAACGGAAACAATTCCGCAGAAGATTACAGACAACAGGGCAATCAATGCGATTCGATAAGTTTTCATACTGAATACACCTCCTTTTCTTCTTCTGACATGATATTTAATCCGCTGCAGTACATATTGCGTTGCATTGACCGGGACCGCTGCTTTACGGGGTTCTGTATATCGATGCCGCATATGCAAGTCCATTGATTGCCATCCCGTTCAGAAACGAAGAGTACAAACAATAATTCGTGGCTCCGTTTTGAGGATTATGAATATTCACATACTGCATTCCACTCGGCAGTTCTTTCCATCCCCGGATCAGCACAAAATGTCCATATGCAGTCCCTCCCCCGGGTGTCAGCATACCTGCTGTAATCGGATGATTCGCATCGATCTTATCAACAATTTGCGAGAATCCCAAAGCATTAGCCACAGCTGTATAACTTACCGATCCATAACTGGCATAATCCGCTGCGGCTCTTGCATTACTGAGGGAAACCATAACATTGGGATATGGATCATAAGGATCTCCCCATGAAGCCCCGACTATGTGATACACTATAGCATTCTGCGATCTGGTCACGTTGTTGTTTTCAACCTTATTGATGTTAACGGCACAGGCTGCCCAGCACCAATTAGATTTGCTCTGAGTCTCAAATCCGCTTCCTATTACGTAACTGCCGGAAGCGGCCATTAACGGAACTGCGCTAAATAATAACACTGCAACAAATAAACAGAACCTTTTCTTCATCGTTTTGTCCTCCTGTAATAATCTTTTTGCTGTTCCGCTGCTGATAAGTGTTACTTTTCAAAACTCCGCCCTAAAGATGATAATACGCGCTGCCTATATCTTTGTACCAATAATACTAAATTGAATTCGCAACATTGTCAATATTTTTTGTGCTTTTTTGGAAAATAGTCATCTTGGCCTGCCGGCACTCAAGGTGAACTCCCGCGTATCGGGCGGGCAGGCTCCGCAAAGCCGGAAAAGGGGGCTCCGCAAAGCCGGAAAAGGGGGGCACTTGCGGAGGCGCGCGGAAAATGGTACACTGAAGCGGCGCCGGGCGGAGGATGAAGCGCCGGCGGCGGAAAAGGAGAAGGACAATGAAAAAAGCGGCATTAGTGCTGATAATGGTCGGGATCGCTGCAGTGCTGAGCGCGTGCGGCGGAGGAAAGAAGGAAGACGGCGAAAGCGGAGCGGCGCGAAAGCTGCGGCATGCGGAGATCACGGTAAAGGATTACGGGACGATCAAGTTGGAACTGGAAGAGGATATCGCGCCGATCACGGTGGCGAATTTCATTAAGCTGGCGCAGGCCGGGTTCTATGACGGGCTGACGTTCCATCGGATCATCGACGGGTTTATGATCCAGGGCGGGGCACCGAATGCGGCCAGCAAGATCGTGCCGGAGAAAATCAAAGGGGAATTCAAGGCCAACGGCGTGGAGAACCCCATCAAGCATGTGGCGGGCGTGATCTCCATGGCGCGGGCCAAAGACATGAACAGCGCGAGCTCGCAGTTTTTTATCATGGTGGATGACGCGCCGCATCTGGATGACTATTATGCGGCGTTCGGGCGCGTGACCGAGGGCCTGGAGATCGTGAAGAAGATCGCGAAGGACGCGCGTCCGACGGATAACAATGGAACGATCCCCGCTTCGGAGCAGCCGGTGATCGAAAAGATCGTGATCACGGACTGACGCGGGCGGGCGGACAAACAGAAAGAGTTTATGAGAGATTACAGACTGATCCGGGGCCTGAATCCGAAAAAGGCCCCGCTGCTGCCGCTGGCGCAGTACTGCGCGGCGGCGGATATCGCGGAAGATGAACTGAAAAACGCGCAGGAGGCGGTGAGGGACTGCCTGGGGGCTTACCTCGCCTCTTTGGTGTGGGAAGAACCCGCGCCGGAGGAGGAGCTGTCCGTTTCCGACCTGATCTACAGCGGGCTGCCCGGAGTCCCGCCGGCCCATGAAGGCGCGCAGGAGACCCTGCGGGCGGCCTGGCAGTCTGTGCTGAAGGAGACGGCGGGCGCGGCTTTTGCCAAGGGCTTCCGTGCCGGTTTTTCCCGGCCGCGGGAACTCGCCGAGCGTCTGGCGAAGGACGTGAAGCTTCCGTTTGATGCCCCGCTGGAGGTGCTCTTCCCTGCGGATCTGTGGGCGCTTACGCTGTCGGAACTGACGGACCGCTTCGGGGCGGCGGCGGAATTTGTCCTGTCCGAACGCGACCGCTATCAGCGGGACCGCGCGGAAGCGAAGGCCCGGCAGGAGGCGGAGTTAAAAGAGAAAGCCGCCGCCATCCCCTATGACGGCGAACCGGGCCGGATCTACAGCCGGGCGGACGGCGCCGGGCTGGAGGAGTTGAAAGAGCGCTACACGCGCGAAGAGATCGGCCTGCTGCATCTGGCCGGAAAGATCCGGCTGGCCTACAGCCTGCAGAAATATTACCGCGCGGGGAAGGATCCGGGGCCGGATAAGAGCGGCTACCGCCTGGACTTTGTTCCGGAATACCGCTGCACGGCGCCGCGGGAACGCTTCAAGGCCCTGAGCGCGGAGTATGAAGCGGAGATCCGCCGCGACCGCGACGCGGCGCGCGAGGAAGCCCGGGCGAAAAACCGGGAAAGGAACGAGCGGAAGCGCCGGAACGCGGCGATCCGCACCGCGATCCTGAGCTCGATCCCGGAAAACTATATCGACTTTTTCCCGGCGGCCCGCGCCATGGCCCGCCATTTCATCCTGCATATCGGCCCGACCAACTCAGGCAAGACGCATGACGCGATGGAGGCCCTGAAAAGCGCGGCGAACGGGATCTACCTGGGCCCGCTGCGTCTGCTGGCCTTTGAGCAGTACGAATCGCTGAATGAAGCGGGCTGCCCCTGCAGTCTGGTGACCGGCGAGGAGCGGCTGGAGGTCCCGGACGCGCGCTATCAGGCCTCCACGGTGGAGATGCTGAACACGCAGCGCGAATATGAGGTCGCGGTGATCGACGAGGCTCAGATGATCGGCGACCCGGACCGCGGCGGCGCCTGGACCCGCGCGGTGCTGGGCGTGTGCGCGGAGGAAGTCCACGTCTGCGCGGCGCCCATTGCCAAAAACCTGCTGATCCGCCTGATCAAAGACTGCGGGGACACCTATACCGTGGTCTCGCACCACCGCATGACGCCGCTCAAAGTGGAGCGCGCGGAATTTGACCTGGAGGAGGACGTGGTCCCCGGCGACGCGCTGATCGTCTTTTCCAAAAAAAGCGTGCACGGCGTGGGCGCCTTCCTGCAGCAGCGCGGCCTGCACTGCAGTGTGATCTACGGGGCGCTGCCCTATGACGTGCGCCGCGAGCAGGCGCGTCTGTTCGCCTCCGGCCGCACCGAAGTCGTGGTCTCCACGGACGCCATCGGCATGGGCATGAATCTGCCCATCCGCCGCGTGATTTTCCTGGAGCAGGAGAAATTCGACGGGGAGGAGGTGCGGCCCTTAAAGACCGAGGAGATCAAGCAGATTGCGGGCCGCGCGGGCCGCTACGGGATCTATCCGGAGGGGCTGGTGAACAGCCCGGAGGGCAAGCCCCGCATCCGCGAGGCGCTGGAAAGCCGCAGCGACGCCGTAAAAAGCGCCGTGATCGACTTCCCGGAATCCCTGTTGGGCGTGGACGCGCCGCTCACGGAGATCATCGAGCGCTGGATCCAGATCGAGATCAAGCCGGGCTATACCCGCGCGGACCCGGCCCGGATGCTGAAGCTCTGCCGCATGATCAGCGACCTTTCGGAGGACAAGCGCTTCCTGTACGACTGCATCAGCATGACCTTCGACGAAGAGGACGAAGAACTGCTGTACGTCTGGCGCGCGATGTGCGCAAAGGAAGCGACGGGCGCCGTATTCCCGGTGGAGAGTTCGCTGCCCGGAGAAGACGAGATCCGCGCGAACGACAACATGAACGAGCTGGAGCAGTCCTTCCGCCTGTGCGACCTGCTGTACGGCTACTGCGAGAAATTCGGCCATACGGAATTCCGGGAAGAGATCATGGCGCGCAAGAACCTGATCTCCGCCCAGATGACCGGGATCCTGGCCCGCCAGTCGTTAAGCGGCAAAAAATGCCCGCGCTGCGGCCGGGCGCTGCCCTGGAACTATCCGTACCGCCTCTGCGAGCCCTGCTTTAAGCGGGAGCGCGGACAGCTGCGGCGGAGAAGATAAAGACAATATCGGAATGAGAGAGCGGAAAAGATGTATCTGGAAGATTACGCCCGCTTTGCGGGCACGGGAGAAAAAAACGCGGCCGGCAAAACGCTGAAGGAATTCCTGGAAGCATATAACCCGAAAAAATACGACTGCCCCTGCCATACGGTGGACACGGCGATCTTCCGCCGGCAGGGCGGGCGCGGCCTGCGCCTTCTTCTCATCCGCCGCAAAAACCACCCCAGCATCGGCTTCTGGGCGCTGCCCGGCGGCTTTGTGGACCTGAAGGAAAACCTGGGGGACGCGGCGGCCCGGGAACTGCAGGAAGAGACCGGCGTGACCGGCGTGCCGCTCAAGCAGCTGGCGACCTTCGGCGATTATGACCGCGATCCGCGCTGGCGCGTGATCACGACACTGTTCTTTACTATATTAAAAGAAGAGATCCCCGTGCGCGCGGGCGACGATGCCGCGGATGCGGAGTGGTTCGACGCGGACTGCGGAGAAGAACAGACCGTGGGCGGACAGACCCTGGTCCGGCTTCGGCTTTCCGCCGGGAAGGACCGGCCGGTGCTGACCGCCTCCGCGCTGCTTGCGGTGAGCGGCGAAGGCCCGTTGCGGGAAGAAAAGCTGCTGCCGCAGACCTCTGACGGGCTGGCGGCGGACCACGGGCTGCTGATCATGAGCGCGATGCGGTATATCCGGTCTTTCGAATGACGCGGGGCCCGGAACCGGACCCGAGCGCCGGGCAGGCGAAAGCAGCCTTTCCCATAAAACAAAACAACCGCCGCTCCGGCAGGACCGGGGCGGCGGCTTTTTATGCGGCGAAGATTCCGTCCGGGATCGGATCAGAAATCAACTTCCGTATCGTAGTAGCAGCACTTGAGCAGCTTTTCCATCTCTTCCTGGCTGGGCTGTCTGGGGTTGGAACCGGTGCAGGCGTCCAGAATGGCGTTGGCGGCGATGTCGTGCAGTCTTTCCCGGAAAATGCTTTCCGGACCGAAGCCCTGCTCGGTGGGATAGCTGTCCGCGCCGTAGTTCTTGATGCAGTGAGGGATGTTCAGCTTGTCGTTCAGGCCGCGCACGTAGGCGATCAGGGCGGCGACCTTCTCCTCGTCGGTCTTGCCTTCCAGATGCATGTAGTCCGCGATCACGGCGTAGCGGTGCTTGGCTTCCTCGTTCTTCGCGTTGAAGGCGATGACCTTGGGCAGATACATGGCGTTGGCAGCGCCGTGGATGATGTGGGCGCCGCAGTCCGCGAACACGGCACCGGTTTTGTGCGCCATGGAGTGGACAATGCCGAGCAGACCGGAGGAGAAAGCGATGCCGGCCAGGCACTGGGCGGTATGCATATTGTCGCGGGCGGTCATGTCTTCGTTATAAGAATCGACCAGGTCGCGCTGGATCATTTCGATGGCGCGGATGGCGGGGGCATCGGTGAAATCGCTGTGGACGGTGGAGACATACGCTTCGATGGCGTGGGTCAGGGCGTCCATGCCGGTGTGGGCCACCAGCTTTCTGGGCATGGTCTCGGCCAGTTCGGGGTCCACGATAGCGACGTCCGGGGTGATCTGGAAGTCGGCGATCGGGTACTTGATGCCCTTCTCATAGTCGGTGATGATGGAGAACGCGGTCACTTCGGTAGCGGTGCCGGACGTAGAGGAAACGGCGCAGAAGTGAGCCTTGGTCCGCAGCTGAGGCAGACCGAAGACCTTGCACATATCTTCAAAAGTGGTTTCCGGATATTCGTACTTGATCCACATGGCCTTGGCCGCATCGATGGGGGAGCCGCCGCCGATGGCAACGATCCAGTCGGGACCGAATTCCTGCATGAAGGCCGCGCCTTTCATGACGGTTTCGACGGAAGGGTCGGATTCGATTCCTTCAAAGATCTTCACTTCCATGCCGGCTTCTTCCAGATAAGCCTTCGCCCGGTCCAGGAAACCGAAACGCTTCATGGAACCGCCGCCCACACAGATGACGGCTTTCTTGCCTTCGAGGGTCTTCAGGGCCTCCAGAGCGCCCTTCCCATGATACAGGTCACGGGGATTCGTAAAACGCTGCATAGTATGATACCTCCTTACCAGCAATAACGGATTGCGTTTGTTAAAAGAATAACGCAGTCCGCGGATAAAGTCAACCCCGCTTTCCCGAAAGAATGGAAAACCGACACATAACCGACAACGTTGGACAACAGTGTTGACGAATAAAAACCGGAACTTCACGGTCAAAAGTTTACAAACGAAACATTTTTAGCCTAATAACGACGCTGTCCGCACAAAAGATTGAGTAAAACGGGCTGTAGTATTGATTTTTCTCTTTATGAACACGTTATCCGCCGCCGGGCCGGCCCGCTCCGAAATTCGTCTCATTTTTCTCTTGTAATTTATGCGAAAAACGGATATTATTGAGAAGAACAGAGCAGATACCGTCCGGGGATCCATGGCGGAATGGGTCCCGGGGCGAAGTCTACTTGCTTTCTGGCGCTTGCGCCAGGCAAAATAACAAAAAAGGAGAGAATGAAGAATGAAGAATTCACCTCTGTACAGGCGTCTTCTTTCCGTGGTGCTGGCACTGGCTATGACAGTTGCCGTTCTGACCCCGGTCCGTCTTGCGAAAGCAGCGGAAGAACCGGCGAAGAACACCAAGGAAGAGCTGCAGCTCGAGCAGATAGACCCCGGTACGCTTGAATCCCGGAAACAGGGCGAACTGGCCCAGTGGACCGAGATCGAGCCCCACAGTGCGGCGGAAGTGGTTCGTGTCTCCATCGTTCTGGACAAGGCGTCCACCCTGGATGCCGGCTTCAGCGTGAAGGGGATCGCCGAGAATCCCGCTGCCAAGGCCTACCGTGAAGGGCTTCGCGCAGATCAGGATGCCATGACTGCCAAGATCGAGAGCGTGATCGGCGGCAAGCTGGATGTTCAGTGGAACCTGACGCTGGCAGCCAACATCATTTCCGCGAACGTACGCTACGGTCAGATCAATGACATCAAAGCCATTGACGGCATCAAGGATGTGTTCCTGGAGAACCTCTATGAGCCGCAGGAGGATGTGAAAGCCGACGAACCTCAGAACGGTTCCGCCTCTTATATGATCGGCTCCAACATTACCTGGGCCAACGGCTACACCGGTGCCGGCAGCAAAGTTGCCATCATCGATACCGGTGTGGATATTGACCACCTGTCCTTCTCCGCCGAGGGACTGGAATATGCGCTGCAGCAGAATGCTGAAGCCAAAGGTCTTTCCTATGAAGAATATGTAGCCTCTCTGGATCTGCTGACTCCCGAAAAGATCGACGCAGTGAAGGATCAGCTGAACGCCAATATCGGCTCCGGCGCTGCCGCCTACAGAAATACCAAGGTCGGCTTCGGCTACAACTACATTGACAAGAACGTGACCGACATCATTCACCTGAATGACTCTCAGGGCGAACACGGCTCCCACGTTACCGGTATTGCCGCCGGCAACCGTTTCGTGAAAGTGGGCGACGAGTTCAAGGAAGCTCTGAAGGAGGTCGGCACGCAGGGTGTTGCGCCCGATGCCCAGATCGTGACCATGAAGGTCTTCGGTACCGGCGGCGGCGCTTATGACTCCGACTATATGTCCGCTATCGAGGACGCTGTGGTCCTGGGCTGCGATTCCGCAAACCTGTCCTTAGGTTCCGCCAACCCCGGCTTCAGCTTCTCCGGTCAGTATGAGTCCATTCTGAACAGTCTGGTTGAAAACGGCACGGTCGTGGCCTTCTCCGCCGGCAACAGCGGCATGTGGTACGACACGCCTTACAACACCCAGATGCCGTATCCTTATCTGTACATCGACGATGTGAACTACCACACCGGCGGCAGCCCGGGCAGCTTTACCAACTCCCTGACCACCGCTTCCGTGGACAATGCCGGCCAGACCGGTATGCCGCTCATCTTCGGTGACAGACATGTGTTCTATTCCCAGACCTCCGGCTACGGCAATGAACCCATCGCCACGATCGCGGGCCAGGAATACGAATACGTCCTGCTGGACGGCCCGGGCGTGGATGACAACAACCACGTAGGCCAGGCGGGCGATGATTTCTTCGCCCTCGGCTCCGAAGTCGTATCCGGCAAGGTAGCGCTGTGCTACCGCGGCACTTCCTCCTTCTTCGCGAAGGCCAACGCCGCTGTGGCTCAGGGCGCTGTTGCGGTTGTGATCATCAACAACACGGACGGCGTCATCAACATGAACCTGACCGGTTACAACTACACCGCTCCCGCCGTGTCCATCCTGAAAGCGGACGGCGATGCCATCAAGGCAGCCTCCGAAAAGGTCACCACGGAAGACGGCAAAGAGTACTATACCGGCACCATGAGCGTAGGCGCTGACCTGGAGATCCAGGTTCCGGAAAAGACGGATGTGGTTACCGTATCCAGCTTCTCCTCCTACGGCACG
Source organism: uncultured Lachnospiraceae bacterium (assembly GCA_902796695.1). Classification (GTDB taxonomy): domain Bacteria; phylum Bacillota; class Clostridia; order Lachnospirales; family Lachnospiraceae; genus UBA6987. The sequence goes on along the minus strand of CADBQE010000216.1, from coordinate 7,340 downwards.
CCTCAGACGCTGGTATTAAAGCCCGAAATCCTGACCCCCGGCGGATCCATCTACTCCGTATGGGGCGCCAACGCGGGCGATAGCAGCCCGACTCAGCTGCATGACCAGTACGAAGTCATGTCCGGTACTTCCATGGCCTCCCCTCAGACCGCCGGTATGGCGGCTGTGATGGGCCAGTACATCCGTGAAAACGATCTGTGCGAGAAGACCGGCCTGAGCGCCCGTCAGCTGATCAACTCCCTGCTGATGTCCACGGCTCACCCCGTATTTGATGCCGACGGCGAATACTGGCCCGTGTTCCGCGTAGGTTCCGGTCTGGGCAACGTCGCGGATGCCACCGCTGCACAGTCTTACATTCTGATGAATGAAGACGCCACCATGTTCCCCGACACCGCCAAGGACGGCAAAGTCAAAGCCGAACTGGGCGACGATCCGGAACACACCGGTGAATACAGCTACTCCTTCACCCTGTACCCTCTGGGCGAGAAGAAGGAATTCGCGCTGAGCACCGATATCTTCACGCAGGGCGTCGCCGGCAACGGCGGCTACGGCATGCTGCAGGATACTGCCACCATGCTGATCGGCGCCGAGGTCACTTATGAGATCAACGGCGAAACGATCGAAAACGCTCTGTTAGTCGAAGCCGACGTCAACAAAGACGGCACGACGGACGAACTGGATGCCCAGGCGATCCTGGACTACCTGACCGGCGCGCTGGAAGAAGGCGCTGAATTCGACGACGCGGCAGCCGATGTGGACGACGACGGCTCCATCTCCACGCTGGATGCCCGCTACATCCTGGAATCCGCTGCGACTCCCGCCATCGAGATCACCGAGCCGACCGAGATCAAGGTCAACATCAAGATCGATGATCAGTGGAAGGCTCTGCTGCTGAACAACTACTTCACCAAGGGCTTCTTCGTAGAAGGTTACACCTACGTAAAGCCTATGGGCGATGAAGAAGGCGTGCAGGATGTGACGCACTCCATCCCGATCTTCGGTTTCTGCGGCTCCTGGACCGATCCGTCCATGCTGGACCGCAGCTCCGCTGTGGATGAAGCTTACGGCACGGCCAAGCGGCCTTACATCGTAGGCGGCACCAACTACCTGGCACTGCGCTACGGCGACAGCACCCAGAACGTCACCTACATGGGCAACCCTTACGTAGTGGAAGACAAGTTCCCGGCCGACCGTCTGGCCATGAGCTCCGACACCACCATTCAGGCTGCCAACTACCTGAACATCCGCAACGCGGGCACGCTGGGCTTCGCGGTGCAGGATGAAGACGGCAAGGTCCTGTTCGCGCAGGCTACGCCGGGCCAGAACATCTCCGCTTACTACTATGTAAACGGCGGTGCCTGGAGAAACACCTCCCCTAAGAACTACAACATCGGCAAGAAGCTGGGCTCCACCGGCGTCGCGGAAGATGACGTCGTGACCGTCGGCTTCTACATCCTGCCTGAATACTACGGCATCGTGAACGCGAAGGCGAACGGCGAAGTCGCTACCACCGGCGGCCTGGACAAAGACGGCTTAACGGCTGTTCTGGAATCCGGCATCGTGGGCGACGGCGCTGCGATCCGCTACACGGTCAAGATCGACGATACCGCTCCTGTCGTGAAGGGCGCTTTCCGCGACCTGATCACCGGCGCGATCTCGATTCAGGCTTCCGACAACAACTACATCGCTTACATCGGCGTGCTGAACAAAGCCGGCACCGTCGAATACGTGGGCGCTGTTCCGGAACAGACCGAACCCGGCCAGATGGTTGAACTGCCTCTGGAAACCGAAGGTCTGAATCTGCCGAGCGAAGTGACCCTGCTGGTCGGCGACTATGCCGGCAACGAAGTGGCCTTCAAGGTAAAACTGGGCGGCGATGCTGCAGAAGATACCAACGGCGGCAAGTTCATCGGCTTCACCTCTGCCAACGGCAGCGTGGGCAGCGGCAACCGTGCTCTGGAACTCAAACCTGAAGAGCTGTACTATGCCAGCGCTTCCGATTTCGGCGGCGTGGATCTGTTCAGCCCCGTGAACGTCAATGTCAAGGCTGCCGAATATGTGGACGGCTACGTCTTCATGGCTGCCGATGACGGCTGGTTCTATGCCGCCAAGATCGGCGAGCTGAACGAGGCCGTACGTGTCGCGAAGTATTCCGATACCACCGCGAGCGTCTATGACATGGCCTTCAACTACAAGAACAACAAGCTGTATGTCCTGGGTGTGGACAACACCATCTACACGATGGGCCTGATCACCGGCAAGCTTGAGCCTGTCGCCAAGATCACTCCTACCGGTGTGACCGGCTCCAACACCCTGATCAACAAACTCGCCATTGACGACGAAGGCACCTTCTACGTAGCCAACTACGGCGGTCCTTCCGCGGCCAGACTGTTCTCCTTCACGCTCCCTGAGCCGGAAGAGGAAGAACCCGTCTCCGAACTGGGCGAAGTGATCGCCAATTACGACTTCGAAAGCGATCCGATCGAAGCCGGCTGGGCCTTTATCGACAGCGATGCGGACGGCTACAACTGGGAGTACACCACGGCTGCTTCCCCTGCCGCCAATGACGGCGTGGGCCAGATCCAGTCTGCTTCCTACCAGAACGGCGCCCGCACGCCTGACAACTGGGCGGTCTCCCCTGCGATCGATCTCTCCGGAGTCGACGAGGCGACCCTGTCCGTCTACATGAAGAACTACAGCACCTCCTACCCGGATACTGTAGCCCTGTACGCCGGCACCTCCGCCGATATTGCGAACATGACGCAGGTCAAGGCTGACTTCCAGCCCGACACCGCCTGGACGCAGTACACCGCGGATCTGACCGCCTTCGCGGGCGAAGCAGAAGTGTATGTGGCGATCCGTCACTACAACTGCACCGACCAGTGGAGAGTGTATGCTGACACCGTTCAGGTCTTCGGTATTGTCAACGAAGAACCCGAACCGGAACCTACCGAACCCGAAATCGAAGCGATCTCCGTGGATCCTATCGGCCTGATCGGCGCGTACAACTACAGCTACGGCGGCGCCCTGGCCTGGGATCACAACGAGGATATCCTTTACCTGGCTGCCAACTGGAACGCGTCCACCGATACGGACCACAACCTGTTTACGGTGAACACCGAGACCGGTCGCGGCACCAAGGCCGGTGCTTCCGGCAAGTCCAACCCCGGACGCTTCTACGTCTGCCTGAACGGCCTGTTCATCATCCCGGGCGGCGGACACCTGATCACTCCTACTGACATTGCGGAAGGCCTGGAAGTCGAACCCGCTGCTCTTGAACTGCTCAAGGGCCAGTCGGCCGATGTTCTGCCTATCCTGACCCCTTGGACCCTGACCAACACGGATGTGACCTTCGAATCTGCGGATCCCGCGGTCGCGACCGTAACTGAAAAGGGTACCGTAACGGGCGTGTCCGTAGGCGAAACCATCGTTACCGTTACCACCGATGCCGAACCTCATCTGACTGCCGACGTGACCGTCACCGTCTCCGAAGCTCCGGAAGCGGACATCCGCGGCATCATCTGGAATGAGAACGGCAAGGGCATGGCGTCTCACTTCAAGAGCAACGACACCAATAACTGGGAAGGCCTGGGCGAAGTCGGCCAGCTGACCTGGGGCGCTCTGGTAGATGACACCGTATACGGCTCCACTGACGACACCATGTACGCCTTCGACGCGGACACTTATGAAGTGACCACGCTGGGCGGCATCGTCTCCGACTGGATCCCGTCCGACGCGGTCGGCCTGCCTGCCGATCTGCCGGAAGCCTGGGGCATCACCGGACGTGTTGCCGGTATCTGCTACAACGGCGCTTACTTCGAAGTGCTGGATCCGGAAGCCGGAAACCTGAACTACTGGAATCTGAGCTCCTATTACAGCGCCGATCCTATGGCCCTGATCGCCTATGTAGGCCGCCTGGACTACACTGACGTGAACGGCGATTCTCACCCGAATTCCGCTCAGTACTTCATGATGACGGAAAGCGGCGAACTGTGGAAGTTCTTCCTGGACCAGGAAGGCTACCTGATTCGTGAAGACTACGGCCCTACTCACCTGAACCTGACCGGCGTTGCCGATGTCACGAATGAGACCTGGGGCTCCATGGTCTACGACGCGGAAGCCGAATTCCTGTACGTCTCCCTGTACAACGGCGACGAAGTGGCCAACCTGTACGCCATTGATGCCAACGAACCTACCCGCAACGGCGCGGTCGGCGACTTCAATAAGGACGTATGGCCTGTAGTCGGCCTGTATCAGTACGAACCCGCCACCGACCTGTCCCTGAAGGTCAGCCCCGATAAGATCGTTGTCTACGAAGGCGCGACGGCTGAACTGAACGTGAAGGTCAAACTCGGCGAGACCAACGAATTTACCGTGGAGTTCGCGGATCCTTCGATCGCTTCCTATGAAGACGGCGTTGTGACCGGCCTCAAGGAAGGCGAAACCACCCTGACCGTGACCACCGTTGACGTGAACGAGGCCGGCGAACACCTGAGTGTGGAAGTCCCCGTGAAGGTCAAGGGCATGAAGGTCGTTGACGCCTTCATCCAGGCCCAGGTCACCAATGCGAAGGGCACCCGCTTCACCACCATCAGCCTGGACGGCGCCTTCGTCTCCAACAAGGGCGTTGACGCTCCCGGCAACGTAACCTCCGGCGCCCGCACCGGCGACATCTACATGGCCGGCATGGGCACCCAGATCGTGGCTCTGGATCCCGACAACGAATTCGGTCCCGCGACCTACTCCTTCGACACCGCAACGTACGCTCAGTATCCTGCTCAGGATATCGCGAACTACCCGATGTTCACGGATGCTGACGGCGCTGCCGATACGCACAAGGCGCTGTTCACCACCTCCATCGGCTGGCTGGTAACGCCTGACTACTACGGCTGGAACATGAGCTCCCTGATCGCCGACATGGCCGGCGTCTGCTTCGGCGGCACCGATACCCTGGACGACGGCACGGCTGTGTACATGTACTACATCCTGGGCGCTGACGGCACGCTGTATCAGATGGCTGTTGACTATGTGAACGGCCGTCGTACCGACCCTCAGGCGGTTGCCAACACCGGTATCGTCCTGGCTGACCAGAACGACGCCTCCATGGCCATGCTCGTCACCGCGAAGGTAGACGGCGCCGGTGAAGTCGACTATGACGAAGTTGGTATCGTAGTGGCCGACAACGGCACCAAGAACCTGTGGTACATCGACTTCAACGCGGAAACGGAAGACGACCTGGTAGGCCTGATCGGCACCGTGGACGCTGAGAACGTCTCCGGCCTGATCGGCACCTTCGACAGCCTGGTAACCGTAGACGAAACGGAAGAGCCTGAACCGGAACCCGAAGTGGAAGGCAACGTGATTGCGGGCTTCTACTTCGAAGAAGATCCGACCGACTGGACCACCGTGGATGCTGACGGCGACGGCTATGGCTGGACCTGGAACCAGAGCATTGCTTCCTGGTTCTCCGGAACGCCTGACTTTAACTCCATGGCGTATGAAGGCTCCGGCTGCTATGCTTCCGCTTCCTTCATCAACACCGTCGGCGCTCTGACGCCCGACAACTGGACCATCAGCCCGGCCATCGACCTCTCCGAAGCGGCTGACGACGCGATCGTCTCCCTGTACGCGAAGGGTCTGGATACCAGCTACGCGGCGGAACCTTTCGCCATCTATGCCGGCACCTCCACTGATACGGCGTCCATGACGCAGCTGGGTACGTTCGTATCCACTGGCACCTACACGCAGTATCAGGTATCTCTGGCTGACTTCGTCGGCGAGAGCGAAGTGTACATCGCGCTGCGTCACTTCGACATCACCGATATGTACATCCTGCTGGTTGACCAGGTCGAGATCCTGGATCAGCTGACCGAGGTCGTGCCGCCTGAACCCGAACCCGGTGTGGAAGGCAACGCGCTCTTCACGGCTGATTTCGAAACCGAACCGACTGACTGGAACTTCGTGGATGCAGACGAGGACAGCTATGGTTGGGAGTGGGCTAACGCCAGCAACTTCTCCGACGGCTCTCCTGCCTACTCCGGCGAAGGCCTGCTGATGAGCGCTTCCTACGTTAACAACGTAGGCGCCCTGACGCCTGACAACTGGGCTATCAGCCCGGCTATCGACCTGACTGATGCGGCGGATGACGCGATCATCTCCGTATACGTCAAGGGCCAGGATCCTTCCTATGCTGCGGAACACTTCGCCATCTACGCCGGCACCTCTGCGGATACCACCCAGATGACGATGCTGACCAGCGAACTGGTCTCCACCGGTGAATGGGTACAGTACACGGCTCCTCTGACCGGTTTCATCGGCGAGGATGAAGTCTACGTAGCGATCCGTCACTACAACGTAACGGATATGTTCTATCTGGATGTTGACCTGGTCCAGGTGCTTGACAACCTGACCTCCGACGGCGATGCCCTGAAGGCTGCGCCTGCGAAGCCTTTCGCGGTGCCTGCTCCCAAGGCTGACCTGTCCGGCTTCCGCCGCGTTGTCCCGAGCTTCGAAGCTCCCGAACTGCCTGCCTTCTTAAGCGGCAAGACCGTGAAGGCCCAGGTCGGCAGCGGCGTGGCTGTGATGAGCTCTGCGGCGAAGACCGAATTCGCTCCTGCAAACGCTGAGATGGAGAAACTTGCTCCCGAAGCAGCTGAAGCAAACGGCGGCACGAACGCCATCCGCGGCAATGTCGCGATTGAGCGTCCTGTGATCGCTCCTCAGACGGCCGGCAGCACCGGCGCCGCGGCAAACGGCACCGTGACGGTCGAACTGAAGGAAAGCGAAGCCGTGACCAACGGCCTGATCACCGTTCAGTACGATCCTGAACTGCTGACCTTCCTGAGCGCCTCCTCCGAAATCGACTATGTCTCCTTCAATGAAGCGGAAGGCGTGATCTGCTTCGCCTACGCCCAGGTGGAAGAACTTCCTGCGGGCGAGACGCTGGCTCAGCTGACCTTCTCCTACGAAGGCGACACCATTGAAACCGAGCTGACCGCGACGACAATGGAACGCAACGAAGACCTCGATGTCAAGGACGATCCTGAGATCATCCCGATCGGCGGTGCTGCGGGCGAACCTGCGATCGTCAAGGGCATGTCTCTTGAACTGGAAGGCAAGCTGGGCATCCGCCTGCGCGTCCAGGCTCCGGAAGAAGCCGTTAAGGCCACTCTGGAATTCGCCGGCGAGTTCCCTGAAACCGTCGAGTTCGAACTGGTTCGCGATGCGGATCACGGCTACAATGCCTCCGCTGATGAGTTCACGCTGATCTACGGCAAGATCGCTGCCAAGGAAATGACCTGCCCGCTGACCCTGAAGGTCTTCGACGAAGCCGGCAATGA
>CADBQE010000215.1 GCA_902796695.1 uncultured Lachnospiraceae bacterium | reverse complement strand
TGCAGGCTGTCCACCAGCTTCATGCCGGCTTCGCGGCCGCCCCGCACCTCGAAGGCGATGATGCCGCCGTAGCGCTTCATCTGCTTCAGCACGATATCGTGGCCGGAATGGTCCGGCAGGCCGGGGTAGTAGACGCGCTCCACGGCGGGGTGCGCCGCCAGGAAGGCCGCGACTTTCTCCGCATTGTCGCAGTGGCGCTGCATGCGGATCTCCAGAGTCTTGACGCCGCGCAGGATCAGGTAGGCCGCGAACGGATCCATGACCGCGCCGGTCATATCCTTCAGGCCGAACAGGCGGACTTCCTTAATGAATTCGGCGCTGCCGGCCACAAAGCCCGCGATCACGTCGCCGTGGCCGTTCAGGTATTTGGTAGCGGAATGCACGACCACATCCGCTCCCAGCGCCAGCGGATTCTGCAGCGCCGGCGAGGCGAAGGTGTTGTCGCAGACCACTTTGATGGAAGGGTTGTAGCCGTGGCTGATCCGGGCCACTTCCGCGATATCCGCGATCTTCAGCGTGGGGTTGGCGGGCGTTTCCAGATAGACCGCCACGGTATTGGGCTTCAGATGCGATCTGACTTCGGCGAGGTCCGAGGTGTTGATAAAATCCACCTCCACACCGTAGCGGGGCATGCCGTGATTGAGAAGGGCAAACGTGCATCCGTACAGGGTTTTGTCCGCCAGGATGTGCTTTCCGGCCCCGGCCAGCGTCCACAGGCAGGACGCGATGGCCCCCATGCCGGAGCCGGCGGCCACGCAGGCCTCCGCCCCTTCCAGGGCCGCGATGCGGTTTTCCAGCACCGAGACCGTGGGATTTCCCAGGCGCGTATAGATATAGCCCGGCTCCTCCCCGGCAAAGCGCCGACCGCCCTGTTCGCAGCTGTCAAACACGAACGTGGATGTCTGGTAGATGGGGGTGGCCAGCGACCCGTACTGCGTATCCTTCACGTTCCCGGCATGAATCGCTTTGGTTCCGAACCCCTGCTGACTGTGATCCATCATTTCACTCCTCCTTGGACGGGGACGGGGCCGCGCCGTGCGTCGGTCTTCCTTCCCGGCCCCCGATAATCTGAAAATATTTTTACGAACCGCGGCAGTTTCCTGCCGATCTGTTTTTGATTATACACCAGTGTTTCGGTAAAAACAAGAGGGAGCAGGGCGAGGTGGGCGGGGAGGGGAGCCCGGTGTACCCGTCCCCGTGGGCGGGGGTCAGAGGTTCTGGTCGCGGACGAAGGCGTAGAAGGCGTCTTCGGCGGCGCGGTCGGAGGGGCGGACGGTGCCGACGGGCATGGCGTAGAAGACGGTTTCTTCGGCGGGGTCCAGGGTGAAGGCCTCGTTGGCGCAGGCCGGGTCGACGGCGGCGATCGCGCAGCCGCCGAGTCCGATGGCGGCGGCGGCCAGGTAGAGGTTCTCGGTGACGTGGCCGCTGTCCATCAGGATCGGTGCGTGGGCCCAGATGCCGTAGCGCCATTCGGCGCGGTAGAAGACGCAGCTGAAGTAGAAAACGACGTTCGCTTTCGCGGCCCAGGCCTGGCCGGACAGGGAGCGCGTGATGAAGTCGGGCAGATCGGCCCGCGCGCCCAGGAATTCCAGCGAATGCGTCAGGGGCAGGTAGTGGTAGAGTCCGTCCGGAAGGCCTTCCACGCGCTGCAGGACCGGATAGCATTCAAAGGGATGGCGGGCGCCGCCGCTCGGGACGGTGCGGAGCGTGGCATAAGCCCGGCCGCGCACGCTTTTTACGCCCTGGCAGCACCAGAGCAGGAAGGAAAGCTGAAGCAGGCTCATGGGTTCCTGCGTATAGACGCGGTGACTGGCCCGGCTGTTGATCACGTGCAGGAAATCATTGTCGATGGGCAGTGCGGAATAATCCGTGGGCAGCGCGATCGCCTGCTCCCGCATCGGCGCCTTTGCCAGCGGCGGCTGCGGCTTTTTCAGGGTCTGATCGGTCTCGTAGTCCTCCGCGACCCCCTCTTCCTCGCTGAATTTGGTAATAAAAGAGCGCCCCAGCAGAATACGGCGGCGGATATCTGTTTCGTTCATAGCGGTACCTCCCGTCATTATTATAGAGTAAAATGAGAAAAATTCCAAGCGATAAGATTGACCTTTCGCCGATATATTTATATAATATGTTTAAATTAATCCGGCCGAACCTGCCGGATCCGCGAAAACAGAAGGAGGTCCCCCATGAATTGTTCTCACTGCGGTTTCCCTTTGGAAGACGGCGCAAAATTCTGCAACAACTGCGGTGCCAAGGTCATCCCGTCCGACGCACCTGCCGGCGCTCCGCTTAATCCGTCCGGTCCGGCGGCTTCCGCCGTCCCGCCGTCCCAGCCCGTTCCTCCGCAGGGCGCCTATCATGTCCCGCAGCAGCTTCCCGTTTCGGAATCTCCGGTCTGGAAGGCCCTTCGCCGGGCACTCTCCTCTCCCGAATTCCTGCTGGCAGCCGCCGTGATGACAGTTTATCTGGTTCTAACCTTCATTTCCCAGATCTCGGTGCCTGCCGCGCCAGGCACTTCCCAGTCCCGGCATCTGCTCACGTCCGTCGCGGGCGTCCTGCCCCTGCTGCTGCTCACGTGCGGTCTGTGGCTCATGCGGTTCAGCAGCCGCGGAAACGGTCCTCTGCGCGGCACCGGCCTCGTCCGGGGCGTCTCTATTTTCATGATCGTGATCGTGGCCATTGTTCTGGCAATTTTCGCCATCGCCCTGATCCCGTTTATGGCCGCCTGGGCCTCCGGGAAGGTCATATTTGACAGCGCCGATCTGTCCGAACTGTATGCCCTGTTTGACGGAAGCCATGTCCTGGCGTTCATCGTCTTCGGCCTGGCCGCCTTCATGCTGATCCTGGTCCTGATCTACTTTGCCAAGACAGCCGGCATGGCCCGGACCATCCGCGAGATCGACGAGACCGGCATGCAGCGCAGAGCGATTCCGTCCTTCCTGAACTTTGTTCACGTCTGTCTGCTGCTGCTCAACGTGGTCGGCATCATCAGCATTCTGACATCCGGACGCCTGAAAGCCTATCTGGCGCAGCAGAATTTCCCTGTCCAGCTGAATATTCTGAATGTTTTTTCCTGGATTCTGGGCATCCTGCTTCCCCTCTCACTTTACCTGGCAATCAGCAAGCTGAAAAAAGAGCTGCGTTCCGCCGGCTGACCGCTGACGGCCTGCCATTCCCGCTTCAATCCTGTTCAGGAATAGAAAACCGCTCCCCGGCGATCCGAGGAGCGGTTTCTGTTTGCGTGACGGCGCGTCATTCGCCGTGTTTTTCGACCCATTTTTTCCCGGGATCCAGCTTTTTCATGAGCAGCCAGCACAGCAGTGCGATCAGCAGACCGCCGGGGATATCGATAAAATAATGCTGCTTGGTAAACACCGTGGACAGGCAGATCAGGAAGGTCATGATCAGCGAATAGGCGCGGAAGCCGCGCGAGATCTCCGGCTGCCCGGCGATGCCCAGATAGCAGTACAGGCTGATCAGGCAGTGATACGACGGGAACAGATTGAACCCGTAGCGGCTGCCGTCCGCGCCGTAAATGACGGACAGCACCCAGTTGAAGAACCCGGGCCGCCCCGCCACGTCCATCAGCCCTTCCCGCACGCGGTCCATGCACGTCGGCATGAAAACGAAAAACAGGAACCCGATGAAATACGCCAGCGACAGCCCCGCAATATAATTGACGAAATTCCTCTTTTTAGTCAGCGACGCCGCGATCGGCCCGCAGATCCAGAACACATACGAAAACAGATAAATCACCGCGAAAACCGGAACGATCGGAATCATATCATCAATAAACGGAATCTTCGGCTCAAACGCCCGATCAATCGTCCCGAACACCCTGCTGAGCCAGTCCCCCAGCCGATACATCCCATACTGCAGCCCGAAATACACAACCCCCAGCACCCATCCGTACCGCGGGATTTGCCTGATCTTATCCATCCATTTTTTCATACACCGCTCCTCCGCCTTCCGTCCCGAATTTTTTTTATTATACCACATCTCCTCCCTCACGGCAATACGTGACAGGGGGACGGTTCCTTTGTCATCTTTTGTGACAAGGGGACGGTTCCTTTGTCA
>CADBQE010000214.1 GCA_902796695.1 uncultured Lachnospiraceae bacterium | reverse complement strand
TTCCTTTTCGTCTTCCCCGGTCACGAGCAGGGCCCGGTTGCCGCTGATCAGATCGTCCAGGTTTTTGCCGGACAGCTCGCCGTAGCGTCTGAAATTGCGGATGCGGTAATAGACCGTGCCGTTCACTTCATAGGCATAGCCTTTGTCGATCAGGGCCTGTATCATCTCCAGCATGCCGCCGATCTCCTCGGTCGCCTTCGGATGCGTGGTGGCGGGGCGCACGCCCATGCCTTCCATATCGGTTTTGCATTCTTCGATAAAGCGCTCGGAGATCACGGAGGAATCCACGTGCTCTTCCAGGGCCCGCTTGATGATCTTGTCGTCCACGTCCGTGAAATTGGAGACATAGTTTACTTCATAGCCTCTGTATTCCAGATAGCGGCGCACGCTGTCGAAGAAGATCATGGGGCGGGCATTGCCGATATGGATAAAATCATAGACCGTGGGACCGCAGACATACATTTTGACCTTGCCGGGCTCCAGGGTGACGAATTCTTCTTTCTGACGGGTCAGGGTATTAAAAACTTTCATAGCTACCTCTCAGGATCAATAGTAGAAAATATGATCGCCGATCTGCCTGTATTCCGTATAAGGCGGATGAACGGCCTCCCAGGTATGCGGCGCGACAAAGTACAGCCATCTCGAGTCCAGATAACGGACGCCGTTGAAAAGATCCCGTGCCGTCTGCATACAGGATTCCCGCGGGCCGTGCGCCAGGACCAGGTCCAGCAAACCGTTTGTGGTGGGAGTAAACTGATTCGGCGCGTAGATGACGTCGTAGATCGTCATCTGGAAGCGGGGATCCAGGATGCGGTTGAAGATCACGTCGCCGACGCCGATCCGGCCTTCATAGGGCTGGCCGGCCGCTTCCGCCTCGATGATCGCCGCCATCAGGACCAGGTTCGTATAGCCGCTGGGATTGAGCCACTCGGGATCGATGTCCAGCGTCCCGACGCCGCGCTCATCGGAGGCGATCAGGTACCGGGCCTGCCACTCGCTCATGGGTTCTGTTTCGGGGGGTTCGGTTTCGGGGGGTTCGGTTTCCGGAGGCTCGGTTTCGGGCGGTCCTGTTTCGGGCGGCTCCGTTTCGGGCGGTTCCGTTACAGGCGGTTCTGTTTCGGGCGGCGCCGTTTCGGGCGGCTCTGTTTCCGGCGGTGCCGTTTCCGGCGGTGCTGTTTCGGGCGGGGTCACAGTCCCGGTAGGTTCCGGTGCCGCGGTAGGCTCCGGTGCCGCAGTGGGCTCCTCGCGCCATTCGGCTTCTTCTCTGGCGGTCATGCCTTCCGTCTCCCGGCGGGCCTGCTCTTCCGCTTCCTGCTGCTGCCGGGCCAGTTCGGCGGCTTTCCGGGCCGCTTCCTCTTCCCGTTTCAGGCGCTCGGTGATCGCCTCGATCTCGCGGTCGTGGGCGTCCGCTTCTTCGGAATAAGCCTCGGCCTCCCGGTTGTATTCGTCGATCTTCTCCAGCAGGTCTTCCGTATTCCGCTGATATTCCTCATATCGGGCGGACGCGTCGGACAGCAGCCCGGTCAGGCGGTCTTCTTCTTCCCGCATTTCGGCAAGCTTCCGGTCCGATTCGGTCACGGCCTGTTCGTATTCCTCTTTCATCCTGCTGTCATATTCCGTGATGGAGCGGATGTATTCGGCATTGTTTAAGATCTCGCCCAGCGAACGGGCGCCGAGCAGAATTTCCAGATAAGAGGCGGCGGGCTGCTCGTACGCATACTGTATGCGCAGCGCCATGGATTCCCTGCGTTCTTCCAGGTCATCCTCCTGTGTCACGCGCTCGTTCAGAAGGCGGGTGATCCCGGACTGAGTTTCCGTGATCTGCGCGTTCAGCGCGATCATTTCATCCATCAGGGTCTCGGATTTTTCCCGGCTGGCGGACAGCTCAACAAGGAGGGCATCCCTGAGGCCGCTCACGTGAGCCGCCCGGGATTCCGCCTCCTGTTTTTTCTGCTCCTCCTCCGTCAGCTGATTTTCCTCAGCCCTCGCAAGCGGGCTGAAAGCAGTGATCAGGATCGCAAGGAGCAAAACAAAGCTGAGATGTCTTCTCTTCATCCGCCCTCCTGTTCTGTCCGGCGTTTTTACAGATCGAATTTATCGGAGAACCAGGTCTTTAATTCCGCGATCGGAACACGGACCTGCTCCATGCTGTCGCGTTCCCGGATCGTCACGGCGCCGTCGGTTTCGGATTCGAAATCGTAGGTCACGCAGTAAGGCGTGCCGATCTCGTCTTCGCGGCGGTAGCGCTTGCCGATATTGCCGGTCGCGTCAAAGTCGCAGTTGTAGTATTTGCTGAGCATGGCGTAGATCTCCTGCGCCGGCTCGCTCAGCTTCTTGGAAAGCGGCAGCACCGCGATCTTCACCGGAGCGATGGCCGGATGGAAATGCAGGACCGTACGCACGTCGCCCTTGGCCTCGTCCAGCACTTCTTCATCGTACGCGCCGCACAGGACGGCCAGCACGCTGCGCTCAACGCCCAGCGACGGTTCGATGACGTAGGGGATATAGCGCTCGTTCGTTTCGGGATCGAAGTAGGTCAGATCCTGGCCGGAGGTGTTCTGATGCT